>JALUAR010000106.1 GCA_027050975.1 Thermodesulfovibrio sp. | reverse complement strand
GTATTCATCTCCTCACTTTATGAAGAGATTGAATCACTGAGAAAAGAGACCGAGGCATTCAAGACGGATAACAATAAATAATATGAAATATCTAATATTTAGGATAAAAGAAGAGCTTTTTGGTATTGACATAATGAGAATTGTGGAAATTCTCAATCCTCTTGATGTTCACAAGGTTCCAGAACTGCCGGATTTTATTGTTGGTGTAATTAGCCTGCGAGGAGATGTTATTCCTTTAATAAATCTGAGGAAAAGGTTCGGAATCGAAGACAGGGCAGAAAAGGAACGTGTGGTAATAATAAGACTTAATGGTGAAAAGGTAGGCATCATAGTAGATTCCGTAACAGAAATCAGAGATATTCCCGATGACCGTATCCAACGACCTTCCAAGTTATTCAAGGGATTTAAGGCAGAGTTCCTGACAGGGATTGTTGAAATCGAAAGCGGAGAGGTTGTCATCATTATGGATATAGACAAGGTACTCACCTCAGAAGAAAGGGTCAAGCTGGAGAAATCTCGAAAGAAATTCTCAGACAAAATCATTAACAACAAAAAGGGGAAAGGTGACTGATCAGAAAAAGGCAACAGAACAGAAGAGGCGAAAATTATTAGCTCTAAAAGGGTCTTCAAAGGGGCTCTCTTATGCATTGGAGGCTCTAAAAGATGGAAGTTGGCGAGTAAGAAAGACCGCCCTTGATGTACTCCTGTCAGAGTACAAGCCTCAGCAGTATATTAATGAGCTTATCCGTCTTTTATATCTGGAAGACAACGCCGGTGCCCGTAATGCAGCCATAGAGGCATTAACAAGGCTTGGAAGTATCGCGGTGCCTCATCTAATAAAGGCGTTTGAGACAGACAACAGAGACGTCCGGAAATTCATTATAGATGTCCTTGGCACAATCGGTGGCAGGGACACCCTTCCGGTTCTGCTCAGAGCTATTAAGGATGAGGATGATAATGTAAGAGCCTCAGCTGTGGAGTATCTCGGACGTTTAAAAGAGTCTCAAGTAGTTGATGCACTAATCGAGATCATCGACTCAGGAGATACATGGACAGCCTATCCGGCAGTGGATGCCTTAGGAAGAATAGGTGACAGGAGGGCAATTCCCTATCTCTTAAAGACGTTGACGATACGACCCTTAACAGAACCTTCTCTCAAGGCACTTGCCAGATTCTCCGAACCGGAAACTCTTAAGGCCATAATTCCTTTACTGCTTGATAAAAGACGTTCTATTCAGGAAGAGACCATAAGGACGATTGAGCAATTTTACAAAAGCGGACTGAACGAAGAATATATTGTACAGCAGATTCAGGAACATCTGGGAAAAGAGACATTTAATATTCTATTGCAACATACCAAAAGTAACAATCCCGAGGTAAAGGCATCGGCTATTCTCTTACTTGGACTACTTAAGGATACCCGTGCAATAAACTCCCTTCTGGAGCTTTCAGATGAAGAAGAGTTCAGGGACATAGTAAAAAGATCTTTATTGTATATTGGAAAGACCTCTCCGGAGGTTCTTCTTCCGCTGTTAGAAAAAGAGATACCTAATAGAAGACGATTAATAACAGATGTAATTGCTGACCTCCGTAATCCTTTCTTTTATAAACATCTCCTTTCTCTTCTCAAGGACAGAGACGGCCATGTAGTATCCTATGCAGCAAGAGGACTCGGATGGATTGGTGACAAAGAGGCTGTTACACCTCTCGTATCTCTTCTTTCACACCCATATCCCGATGTGCAGGCATCGGCGGTAGAGGCACTGCAGCGCTTAAGTCAATACCTTAATACAGAAGAGCTTATTCAGAACCTGAAATCCGATTCAAGCTTTATGAGAAAGAACATGGCCTTGATACTCGGAAAATTACTTAAGGAAAGAGATACGTCCGAAGCATCCAAAATTATCGAAGCCCTTGGTTTCACACTTAAGGACCCTGACACAGAGGTTAGAAAGGCTGCCTTGATTGCTCTGTCAAAAACACCTCCTGGAAGCAATTTGGTCGAAGAGGTTAAAAGACATATGAAGAGGGCACTAACAGATGAGACACCGGAAGTTCGTGCAATCGCTACTGAAGCAATTGCCCAATTTAAAGGTGATGATATACTGGATTTTGTACTCCTAATGACCAAGGATACGGACGAGAATGTCAGGGCGGTGGCCACACGTGCACTTTCACGTTTTGCTGATAAAAAGGCTCTTTCCAGGCTTGTTGAACTTCTGGATGATCCTAATGGCTATGTGGTTATACAGGCAATAGAAGCTTTGGCGCATTTCCCATCTCGGAACGCACGAAAGCAGATAGTACGAATGCTGAAAAGCGATGACAGAGAGATCCAGAGAACAGCCATACTTTCACTGTCTTCTTTTCCCGAATCCATTAATGAAATCAAGGCATTTGTGTTCAGCGATGACTGGGCGACAAGGCTTGCCTCTGTGCAGGCCCTTGCAAAAATAAATACTCCAGATGCTCTGAGTATTCTTGAAGAGGTCTATGATAGCGAAACAGATCCTACAGTAAGAAAGGCGATCGAGGGGGCCTTAGGTGTTTGAAAAGGAGAAAACCGTCAGTATCTCTGAAGAGGAATTCAGACTTCTTAGAGAACTCATCAGAGACCATTCAGGCATATATTTCAGTGATGACTCCAAAAGTCTACTTGAAAGACGTCTTAACGGAAGGCTTAAGTCTCACAATATGAGATCCTTCCGTGACTACTACCGTTTTCTCCTGTACGATCATAAACGAGACGAAGAAATATCTGCTATAATGGATATTCTCACTGTTAACGAAACCTACTTTTTCAGAGAACAGAACCAGTTGCGCGCCTTTAAGGAAGAGATTCTACCTGAGTTGAAAGAAAAAAACCTAAAGAACAAACGATTGAGAATCCTTTCCGCAGGATGTTCAACCGGAGAGGAGCCTTACACAATAGGAATATTGATTCTTGAGAGCAAGCTCTTCAAAGATTGGGACATTGAAATCATAGGCAGTGACATTAACAGACGCGTGCTTTCCGTTGCAAGACGTGGGATTTACGGAGAAAATTCTTTCAGAGGAACGGAGCGATACTATATACACAAATATTTCGAACCGCAGGAAGAGGGAACATACAAGATAAAGGATAAGGTAAAGAGACTTGTAAACTTTAGCTACCTTAATCTTCTTGATACCACAAAAATGGGATTTTTGGGAAAAATGGATACGATATTTTGCCGGAACGTATTAATATACTTTGACCTGGACTCAAGGAAAAAGGTGGTTTCGGGATTTTTTAATATCCTTAAAAAAGGAGGATATCTTCTCCTCGGACATGCAGAGTCCCTTATTAATATTTCCACTGACTTCGAATTAAAACATCTCAAACATGACCTTGTATATCAGAAACCAGAATAATAAAGGAGGCAGGAATTGACTTCCAAGAACTGTAAACGAATCCTCATTGTCGATGATTCTGCTTATAATAGACAAACAATCCGAAAGATGCTTGAAAAGGAGCCTGATATAGAGGTGATAGCCGTTGCCGTTGACGGAATAGACGCTATTGCTAAAACATTACGTTACAATCCGGATCTTATAACCCTCGATATTGACATGCCTCACATGGACGGATTCACCTTCCTGAGATGGCTGATGAAGGAAAAACCGACCCCTGTTATAATGGTAAGCTCTCTATCGGATAAAAAAACCGTATTTAAGGCCCTTGATCTCGGCGCTGTTGACTTTATTACCAAACCAACCCGTAGGGCATCCAGTGAACTCAGGAAAATAGAACATGACCTTCTCACAAAGGTCAGAAGCATAACACCTTTTTCATTGAAAAAGCTTGATCGGCAGAAACTCTCATCACCGAAAACCAAACACCCGCCACATGCTCTGTCACCTTCCAGGATAGGTAAAATAGAGTTGATTGCCATAGGGTCTTCTACGGGAGGTCCCCAGGCTCTTCAATATATACTGTCCGCACTACCCGGTAACATACCGGTCCCTATTGTAATCAGCCAGCATATGCCCAAAGGGTTTACAGGACCTTTTGCAAAAAGAATAAATCAAACCTCCGAACTTATTGTTAAAGAGGCTATTGACAATGAACCTTTAGAGCCGGGAAAGGTCTTTATCTGTCCCGGTGGATATCATTTACTTTTTCGAGTCAAAGGTGGTAAGATTTATACTAAATTGCAGCCTTCAAGTCAGAATGACAGGTATACACCATCAATTGACAGGATGCTACTTTCAGCTTATGAAATATACAAAAAAAGGCTGATGGGAATAATTCTTACCGGCATGGGTAGTGATGGTAAAGAAGGAATGATTGCTATCCATAACTGTGGTGGTTATACAGTCGCAGAGTCAGAGGAGACTGCCATTGTCTATGGAATGCCTCAAGAGGTTATCAAGGCTAATGCAGCAAGAACAATACTCCCGCTCCAAAGGATTCCTGCAGAGATCATAAGGGTGGTAATGAACAACTATTAAAAATATGGGTAAAGATTCTAAAATATTGAAAAGTGCAGAGGAGTTTTTACAGATATTCCGCAGAGGTGAAGAGTTCACTAAAAGCCTACTCAAAGAGAACGAACGCCTTCGCTACAGAATAGCCGAACTTGAAGAGGCACTTCAGCAAAGTAGCAATGAAGCCCGAATCAAGAACTATGAGGAACGAATTCGGGTATTGGAAGAGGAACTGGCCTCTCTAAAGGAACGATTCAAAAAAGTTGAGGAAGAAAATAAAGACTTTGCCCATCGCTATATAGAAGTAGAAGAAGAAAACAATAATCTGGCTAACCTTTATGTGGCAAGCTACCAACTTCACTCTACTCTCGATTATGACGAAGTCTTAAAAATAGTTTTGGAGATTATAATTAACCTCATAGGGGCAGAGCGTTTCTGCATCATGCTTATTGATGACAAAACAACAGAGCTTGTACCTGTTGCATCAGAAGGCATAGAACTGGAAGAGATTCCAAAGATAGCGGTAGGCGAAGGTATTATCGGTACAGTGGCGAAGGATGGAGAGAGCTTCTTCAGTGACGATATTGTTAACACTGACGGAGTGGATATATATAAACCTCTGGTATGCATTCCACTGAAAATCAAAGAGCATGTTATAGGAGTAATTGCCATATATTCATTCCTTTTACAAAAGAAGGCATTTTCCAATGTGGATTACGAGCTCTTTAATCTCCTGGCAGGCCACGCAGCAACAGCTATTTTCTCGTCGAAGCTATATACTCAATCGGAAAGGAAATTGTCAACCATACAGGGCTTTCTTGAGCTATTAAAAGAGAAACCAAAGAAATAGGAGGAGGGTCAATGCCCAATATCCTAGTTGTAGAGGATTCGCCAACAATGAGACAGTTGATAAGCTTTGCGATGAGAAGGATTCCACGCTCTAAGGTGATCGAGGCTACTGACGGTGTTGATGCACTAAAAAAACTTGCTCAGGAAAAGGTAGATATTATCCTTGCTGACATCAACATGCCTGTAATGGATGGGCTTAAATTGGTCAGCCTTGTTAGGAATAACCCTTCTTATAAAGACATTCCAATTATAATGATAACCACTGAAGGGGCTGAGGAGGACAGAAAACGTGCAATGTCAATGGGTGCAAATGCCTACTTACCCAAGCCTATTCAGACTCAGGAGCTAATCAAACTTGTCAAGAAATACCTGGATATCAAGTAGCCCAAAAGCATACAACACTAAATAGCACATCAGAATAAATTCAAGGGTTACCACCTAAATTTGACAAAAATACCCCCAATTTATTATTATTTCATTTACTGTATTACTTGGTTATATTACTCATCACTATCTTAAGGAAGGTGACAGGTATGACAACAACAAAGTTTGCGAAAAAAGGTGATGTAGAGAGAAAATGGTATGTCGTTGATGCAACAGATAAGGTTCTGGGCAGGCTGGCTTCGAGGATTGCCACCTATCTGAGGGGAAAGCATAAGCCGCAGTTTACCCCTAATGTTGATACCGGAGACTTCATTATTGTTGTGAATGCAGAAAAGATCAGACTGACAGGAAAAAAACTGGATCAGAAGGTCTATTACCATCATACAGGCTATCCCGGTGGACTCAAGGCAGAAACAGCACGTCTCAGACTTCAACGCAAACCTGAATCTCTTATTGTAGATGCTGTATGGGGAATGCTGCCGAAGAACAGACTTGGCAGAAAACTGATTAAGAAGCTCAAGGTCTACAGAGGGGCTGAACATCCTCACAAAGCACAGAATCCGGAAACTTTAAATATATAAGGAGTGGATAATCATGGGTGAGATAGTATATCAGGCAACCGGCCGTAGAAAGACATCAGTTGCTAGGGTAATACTCAAGCCTGGCGCAGGCGAGATTATCGTCAATAAAAAACCTATTGAGCAGTACTTCCCAAGAGAAACTCTCCAGATGATAGTTCGTCAGCCTCTTGAGCTGGTTGGAATGCACAATAAGTTTGATATCAGGGTGAACGTGAAAGGTGGAGGCCTTTCTGGCCAGGCAGGTGCCGTAAGACATGCAATCTCAAGGGCACTTCTTCTTGTTGACTCTGACATGAGGCCGAAGTTGAAGAAGGAGGGTCTTCTGACAAGAGACCCACGCATGAAGGAAAGGAAGAAGTACGGCCAGAAGGGTGCAAGGAAACGCTTCCAGTACTCCAAGAGGTAATGGCGGAACCTGTACAAACCTGGAAAAACCCTTTTTAATCCCGATTTTATCGATCTCTCAAAAGGCATATTATGCTAAAAGTAGCCATATGTGGTGCAAGCGGTTACGCGGGGGGGGAGCTTATACGTCTCCTCCTCAACCATCCTGAAGTGCGTATCACCGTTGTCACCTCTGAAAGATCCTCAGGCATGCATCTTCATGACCTCTTTCCACATTTGAGAGGACTAATTGATCTGAAACTCGAACCTCTTGACAGAGAAGGTATTCTCAAACGAGCGGATCTTTTCTTTCTGGCCCTACCCCACGGAGCTTCTCAGGACACAGTCGCCTTTTTCCATGAAAGGGGCAAAAGAGTAATTGACCTGTCTGCTGACTACAGACTGAAAGATCCTCTTGTTTACCAGAAGTGGTATGGGCTTGCCCATGCATATCCCAGGGTACTTAAAAAGGCAGCATACGGACTGCCGGAACTCTACAGAAGAAAGATACGAAAGGCATCACTTGTTGCCAATCCAGGCTGTTATCCCACAGGTGCGGCCCTGGCCATATATCCGGCTCTCAAAGAAGGGCTTATAAATCCGGATTCCATTGTGATCGATTCCAAATCCGGTACATCCGGTGCAGGAAGAAAGGCTGATGTTGCCTATTCCTTCTGTGAGGTAAACGAGGCATTCAGAGCATATGGCGTCGGAACCCACCGACACACCCCTGAAATAGAACAGACCCTCACGGATTTTGCCTCAAAACCTGTTAAGGTGAACTTTACCCCTCATCTTCTGCCGATAAACAGGGGCATCCTTACAACTGTGTATTGTCAACTCAAAAAGGAAACCACCACAGAGGAAATAATAAAACTCTACCAAAAGGTGTATAAGAAGGAGCCCTTTGTTCGGGTTTATGATGGCGGAAAGCTTCCTGATGTGAGGAACGTAAGGGCAACCAACTTCTGTGACATCGGGATGAAGGTGGTGGAGAGAACAGGCAGCCTTGTTATTGTGTCAGCTATAGACAATCTTGTAAAAGGAGCAGCAGGGCAGGCTGTGCAGAATATGAATATCATGATGGGATTTAATGAGACAACCGGATTGGAGATTGTTCCACCTCTTCCGTAACCGATAAAATGAAAGATATCACAATCCCCGAAAACATCATTAACGAGATGATTCAGCATGCCCGTGAGGGCTATCCTGAGGAGGTCTGCGGAATACTGGCAGGTGATGAATCAGCCGTAACAACCATATACAGGATGACAAATACCGAACATTCCCCTGTCAGTTACTTCATGGACCCCAGGGAGCAGTTTCAGGTAATGAAGGACATGAGGCAAAAGGGCCTCAAAATGCTTGCAATCTATCATTCCCACCCTGAAGCAGAGGCTTACCCCTCTCAGAAAGATGTAAGACTTGCCTTTTATGACGATGTAGCGTATATTATAATCAGTCTACTTCATAAGGAGCCTGTAGTCAGGGCTTTTTCCATCAGGGATGGCAAAATAACCGAACTGGAGATCGTAAGGCAATGAAAAAGGTGGGTCTGTTTTACGACAGTGTTTTCCTGAAACATCAGCCCCTGGGCTGGCATCCTGAAAAACCCGAAAGACTTGTGGCAATTGTTGATCGCCTCAAGACAGATCACCTCTGGGAGGAACTCATACATATAAAGCCGGTCAAGGCTACGACTGAGGATCTGGAAGCGGTACACGCACCCGCCTATGTTCAGAGGGTGATGAAGGCAAAGCCAGGGTATTTTGACCCTGACACCTATTTTTCCGAAGGCAGTCTGGAGGCATCTCTTTTTGCAGCCGGTGCTGTTGTAGAGGCGATAAGAAGATGCAAAGAGGGTGAAATTGAGAGAGCATTCTGTGCAGTACGTCCACCCGGGCATCATGCCGAGGCAGACAGGGCAATGGGCTTCTGTATATTCAACAATGTTGCAGTAGGTGCAAAATTTGCTCAGAAGCTGGGGTTCAAGAAGGTCTTTATCGTGGACTTTGATGTCCATCACGGAAACGGCACGGAACATATGTTCTATGAGGATGACACTGTCTTTTACTTCAGCACCCATCAGTACCCTCACTACCCCGGAACCGGCAGCATTGCAGAGAAAGGAAGAGACAAAGGAGAAGGGTTTACCTACAATATCCCCATGTCTGCCGGTTCAGGTGACAGTCAGTACTACGAGGCATACCATAAGACCCTGCCCGGCCTCACCGCTTCCTTCAAGCCTGATATCATGCTGGTTTCTGCAGGATATGACATACATGAAAAAGACCCCCTTGCAGGTATAAATGTCACTGACAATGGTATAAAGGAGATCGTCAGGGGTATACTCGAGGCTGTACCGGGTATTCCCGTGGTCTTCACTCTTGAAGGTGGCTACAACCTTGAGGCCCTGGCCCGGTCAGTGGCAATTACAGTGGAAGAATTATTTAAGGATTAGGTAAAATATTGACGATGGAAAGAAGGGTTATCTATTTCGAAAAGGCAGGTCGTGAGAACACGGAGGCATGCCTTGAGGTCACGAAAGAGATTCTCAGCGAAGGCAACATCCGACATGTAATCGTTGCTTCCACTACAGGTGAGACAGCTCTACTGTTTGCTGAGGCCCTGAAGGAGGCCGATGTCAACCTCGTAGTAGTCACCCATTCCTATGGCTTTAAAGAACCGAATACTATCGAAATGCCTGATGATGTGAGAAAGCAGATAGAATCGATTGGTGCAAAAGTCTATACAGGCACAATGATTACCCACTCCCTTGAGACAGCCCTGGCAAAACAGTTCAGCGGAGTCTATCCTACACTGCTTGTGGCACAATCCCTCAGACGATTCGGCGAAGGCCCCAAGGTCTGCATAGAGATGGTCATGATGGCTGCAGATGCAGGGCTTATACCAGAGGGTGAAGAGATTCTTACCATTGCAGGCACAGCACGGGGAGCAGATACAGTAATGATCATCCGTTCTGCGGCATCAAAGAGATTCCTTAACTTAAAGGTCCTTGAGATATTAGCAAAACCAAGGGGTTAATCATGAGGGTAAATGACTGGCTTAATCAGGCAAAGAGAACCATCCAGTCTGCAGAGCACTCTGCCAAAGGAGGGTTCTACGAAGACTCGGCCTTTCTTGCACACCATGCTGCAATGCTTGGTGTAATCGGACTACTGACACGTTCAGGAGTTGTAGAGACAGGACAGTCAGTATACTACCTTCTTAAGAATGTCGAAAGCGCTACCAAAGAGGTACTTCATAATGCACGTGTGCTGGATACCTTTTTCATTCCATCACGCTATCCATATTGCTTTGAGAAGGGTACTCCAAAGGACTACTTTGATGAAGAGACCGCCAAGGAGGCAATAGACTGTGCAAAGGCCATCCTGGAGTTTGTTGAGAGAGAACTGGGCTGATCAGTTTTTCTTCGAACCTTTATCAGAGTTCATAAGCAGGCTTCATGAAGACAGGGGTGCAGAGGCTCTTGCTCTTGTAATGTTCAGCCCAGAAGGTGAGAAGACTCCTCCGCCATCACCACCAGTGCATCTACTGGTAATATATAGAGAGCCTGTGGATTTTCTAAAAGAGGCACTCTTTCTCAGAGAGCGTGATCCATCTGGCATATTCAACTTTTTCTGCTATGGCATAGATGCCTTCCGTAATATGCTAAGGGATTCAAACCCCTTAGTCCGTCAGGCCATAAAAACCGGACTCATCCTCTTTGAGGCAGAAGACGTAATGGATGAGTTCGTGGAGAGAGCCTGAAGTGATTAACATGTGTACATTTTAGGGGCAAAGGTATTGGCTCTTGCACGTCTTTGTCGCCAGCCATCCATGGCAGGCTCCGAGGGGATCCCACCCCTTGAGGAAAGATTAATGATTTTCTTAAACCGTTTCAGAGCCAATACCCTTACCCTTAAATTATGGATATAAACGGAGGTAGTTAATGAGATTCTCAAAGACCTTTATACCCACTCTGAGAGAGACCCCGTCAGAGGCAGAGGCGGTGAGTCATAAACTGCTCCTGAGGGCAGGCTATATAAGACAGCTTGCATCAGGTCTTTATATGTTTCTTCCCCTTGGCCTGAGGGTCATGGATAAGATTCATACAATTATCCGTGAAGAGATGAATCGTATTGGAGCTCAGGAGATACTTCTGCCAGTGCTTCATCCTGCAGAGATATGGCAGAAGACAGGCCGATGGTATGAGATAGGCGACGAGATGTTCCGTCTCAAGGATCGTACCGGTCGTGACATGTGCCTTGGCATGACCCATGAGGAGATCATGACATGGCTTGCATCAAGAGAGATCCGCTCCTACCGGGACCTTCCACAGGTATGGTATCAGATACAGACAAAGCTGAGGGACGAGGCCCGTCCAAAAAGCGGTATCATGAGAACCAGAGAGTTCATAATGAAGGACTCCTATAGCTTTGACCGTGATGAGGAGGGCCTTGAGCAAAACTATAAACTCCACATAGAGGCATATAACAGGATTTTTACCCGCTGTGGTCTGAAGTTTTATCAGGTTGAATCAGACCCGGGAATGATGGGTGGAGCCACTGCCCATGAGTTCATGGCCCCAAGCCCTGCTGGTGAGGATGATGTGGCACTCTGTGACAGTTGCGGGTATGCCGCCAATGTGGAGCTTGCAATAAGCATCTCTCCAGAGGTTAAGTTTGAAGACTGGCCTTTTGAGGAGGTTCATACTCCTGGAAAGAAGACAGTACAGGAGGTCTCAGAATTCTTAGGAGTTGGGCCTGAGAAGTTTATAAAGAGTCTCCTTTATATCGGTGAAAACGGTCCTGTACTTGTTCTTTTAAGGGGTGATCAGGATCTCCAGGAGAAGAAACTTGAGCGGATTGTTGGCCAGGTGCGTCCTGCCCATAAGGAGGAGGTTCAGGAGGTCCTTGGAGTGGAGGCAGGCTTCATAGGCCCTCATGGGCATAAGATAAGAATAATAGCAGATGAGGCCCTCAAAGAGGGAGTATATATAAGCGGAGCCAATAAGGTTGACTATCATGTCAAAGGGCTCCGTCCGGGTGAGCATTTTAATCCAGAATGGGCAGATCTTCATATAGCAAAAGAGGGTGACAGGTGTGCAAACTGTGGTTCAACTTTGAGGATAGAGCGAGTTATAGAGATTGGCAACATCTTTAAACTCGGCACAAAATACTCCGAGCCCCTTGGAGCCACATACCTTGATGACAAAGGCAAGGAGCGCCCCATCATAATGGGCAGTTACGGCATTGGCCCTGCCAGGGTGGCTGCTGCAGCAGTGGAGCAGAGCCATGACGATGATGGCATAATCTGGCCTGTAAGCATAGCACCCTTTAAGGTCATAATCCTGCCTCTTAACATGAAGCATGAAAAGACCCTCTCTGTGGCTGAAGAGATATACCGCTCCCTCACAGACAGAGGGGTTGATGTACTCATTGATGACCGTGACGAGCGTGCAGGCGTGAAGTTCAAGGACGCAGACCTCATAGGCATTCCGCTGCAGGTGGTTGTTGGTGAAAAGGGCCTTAAAAGTGGAAGTGTGGAACTGAAGGACAGAAAGACAAAAGAGAGAGAAAACATTCCTCTGGAACAGGCAGTTGAGAGGATCACAGAGAAACTGAAGAGTTTAGAGGCACAATTAGAGGTCTAATACTATTTTCTTTTTGGACAGTTTTTTACAGGACAGCTCTCGCACCCCTCATTTGTATCCACCTCATAACCGAAGGGGATAACCTCTCCACACTCACAGACCCACCCCTCCGCCCCCTTTATCTTCAATTCCCTATCACAAAACGGACATTTAAGCATGATTTCAGCATTTAAAATACGCGATATAATCAAATTATAACCTCTGCAGACAGACAACGACAATGATTTAAATCATATTCAACCTTTTCCGGAAAGTTCTTACCTATCCGAAAATTTCACTCACCGAAGAAGAGATAAAGGTGATCATTGAAAAGTATATCCTGCCATTTTTTGAAGTGGTTGAACCTGGAGAGTTGGTTACAGGCATATGTAACGACCCTGATGATGACAGGTTCCTTTCATGTGCACTTTCCGGAGGAGCAGATTATATAGTGAGTGGGGATAAAGAGTTATGTAATCTGAAAGAACTCAGGGCAGTGAGAATAATAAGTGCTGAGGAGTTTATGAAGATGTTTGAGTGAGCCTGTCTCCCCTTATCCGCCTTTGCAGTTCACTGCTGTAGTGTATTCCAATAATTTGTGAATGCTCTTTTATCCATTCCGAGAATCGGGTATTGCCTGCAGGCGGTGAGTTTGTAAAAAGCAGGTTTGACATAAGGCCTTTTATCTCGTCCCATGTGATAACGGTATCCCGCTGAACTACGCCGGTAAGCCTTCCGATGAGAAATCCACATAAAGGAGGAATACTGATAATCGGCCTTGGTTTTCCAATAGCCTTCCCTATTATGGTTACCAGTTCTCTGTAGGTAAATGTTTCCGGCCCGATGGCATCAATAATGATATTTTTATCATTCTCTCCATACTCCACTGCCAGACGGGCTAGGTCCTCAACATAAATTGGTTGCACCCTGTAATTGCCGTCTCCGAATACACCAAAAACAGGAAATCTTCTCAAAAACCATGCAATATTATTTATCAGGATGTCCTCTTTTCCGAAAATAATGGCAGGTCTTAGAATGGCATATGACAGCCCTGACTCTATCAGGGACCTTTCCAAAATTGCTTTGCCTCTGAAATACTCAAAGGGAGAGTCCTCTGAGGGGTTTGTAATACTGATATGCACTATCTTTTCGACACCTGCCTGCTTTGCTGCCTCAAAAAGCTTTATTGAGTTTTCTATTGCTTCACGGTAAGAGAAAAGAGGATGATTGAACCTTACCCAGTAGTTGTTATACAGAACTCTGGTTCCTTTAAGTGAGTTGACAAGGGCATCAAAGTTATCAAAGTTGTAAGGGAAAGCCCTGATCCGGTTATTAAAGAGATTTTCCCTGTTCGGTGAGTTCGTAAGCGTCCGGACGTTGTATCCCCTTTCAAGCAATAGCCCTGCAATGTATCTTCCGGTAAATCCGAAAGCTCCTGTGACAGTGTGTGTTTCTCTATAAGACATTTTTACACCGAATATTCTATCTTTTCAGTAAAAAGCCACCTTTTATATCATCAATTTTAAGCAGGATTGTTACGATATTATCCATAAGTTTGATGAAATCCAATAGTTTTGTCAGTCTTTCGTGAATAAAAGAAATCTCCTCTCTCTTCTTTGCTCTCTTACCCTTATCAACTTTCCCTAAAAGCATGCTTATTGAGTTCAGAGCCTGTGCAAACTCCTTTTTTTCTCTTTCTCTTAAAACCCCCCGTATAATATTCCAGAAGTCGGTTTCGGCCTCATAGTAGTCCTTTCTGTCTCCTTTTACCCAGACCTGCTTAACCATGTTCCACCTTTCCAGTGCCCTTACATTTATACTTACGTTACCCTTACTTATGGAAAGACTTTGAGATATTTCGGTAAGTGAAAGAGGTCGTGGAGACAAATAAAGAAGTCCATAAATCTGTCCCATCACTCTGCTAAATCCCCAGAACGAGGTGATTCTGCCCAGGGCCTCTATTAGCCCTTCCCGTATCTCTTGAAACGTGCTATCGTTTGTGTTACCATTCATTTTAGTATCGTTTAGAATATTTAGAATATTCTAAACGTATTATACAATGAGAACACTGAAAAGTCAAGCAAAAATTTTTGCAGACGATCAGTTTCACTAAATATATCTCTCATTGCGGGTTCGGGTCTCAGACCGGCCCCCTGGCTTGTCTCACAGTCTGAGACAGTGAGGGGAAATATTCGGGTTCAGGTTGCAAACCTGAATCACAGGATTTGGATTCCTGATAAACCAGAGAGAAGATTCCAGAAATATGTGGCGAAAAAATGAAAAAGAGAGGAGTAGAGAGAAGACCTTGACAGTATTGTAGATATTGTATGATAATGTATTTATAACGAATACAGGAGGATACAAATGAAGGTATTAACCTTAAGGTTGCCAGATGAGATTGAGAAAAAAATCAGGATAAAAGCAGAGTTGGAACACAGGAGTATATCTGAACAGATCAAGAAATACATCACCGATGGAATGTTGTCAGAGGAGTATCCTGATCTTCCTCTCTCCTTTATAAAAGAGACACTTGAGGCAAAAAAGGAGATTGAAGCAGGGCTTGGAAAGGAGTATAAATTCGGGGTGATTCGTTGAAGATAATTGCCTCAAACCACTTTCTCAAATTTAAAAAGAAATCACCTCCTAAGCTACAACTTGAGATAGATAATCAGGTAAGGAAAATATTGGAAAATCCTGACATAGGTGAACTCAAAAAAGGGGATTTAAAGGGGGTTCGAGTTCACAAATTTACCTTCCGCTCCCAGCTTTTCCTTCTTTCCTATGAATACAAAAAGGATGTGCTTTATCTTTACACAATCGGCAGCCATGAAAATTTTTATAAAAAACTTAAAAGGTATTTAAGGGAATGATTATATAGATAGCATCTATTATGTGAAACCCAATGTGGCATAATTTTCATTGAACCATGAAAACCGATCTTACCTTTTTCACAAACGAACCAGGCTCAACACTGCTTGACAGGCTTAAAAAGGATATTAAAGGATGTCAAATACTTTACATCCCTGTAAGCTATTTTCTCACAAGCGGATTCATCAATTGAAATAAAGGAAACTTAAGTTTATTTTCTTAAAGGTAATTATATGGATTTGAAGTTTCATCTGGTGGAACTTAAGTGGAGAGAGGAAATAAGAGACTTATGATCAAAAGAGAAGTAGCAATCTCTATCTTTGCTATGCTTGAAGACAATTACGTGATAAAAATCTTTTCATAAATTTTTATCTTAAGTGCATGCTGAAATGGACACGTTGAGGGGATGTTAAAAAGAAAACAGGACAGAATAAGACAGATGGGACAAAGAAGTGATGCATAAGAAGAATCAAAAACCAAAACTAACGAATAGCATTGACAGTTAGATACTGTTTTGAGGTTAAGCTTTTTGCAGGCTCTACCTGTTAAGAACCACCTTCTTCCTTTCCTCGCGAACCTTCTCCCACTGAAAGGCAGCTTTAAATAAGATGTAATACTTGTTTATATTGCTTACGTACCGGACTGTTTCCTGACCCACTATCCTTAACACAGCCATCTCAACATTCCTGAACCACCTGTTGGGGTCAAGGCCCATCTTCCTGGCAAGGGCCCTGGCCTTTCTTATCTTTGCCGGACCGGCATTGTAGGCTGCAAGGGCAAAACGTACCCTGTCACGCTCACGGAGCTGTTTTTCATTGAAATAATGGTCCCTCAGAAAGGCAAGATACTTTACTCCTGCATGTATGTTGTTTTCAACCTTGTGTACATCACGAATGCCGATTCTTTTATCTGCTGCTGTGCGCGGAAGTATCTGCATGATGCCAACTGCTCCGGTGTGGCTTTTCTTGCTATTGTCCAGTCCGGATTCCTGATAGGCAAGGGCCATGATGAGCATCCAGTCAAATCCATAGGCACGGGCATATTTCTGGAAGAGGGCTTTGTACTTTTCCAGTTTTCTCTGCTCGCTTTTTGAAAGCGGGTTTTTGATCCACTTTGTGTCTTTGTAGTATCTGTTGAAATAGATATTTCCAAGTCGAGTCCCTTTCTTATGCCTTTTCAAAAACCTGTTCAGGCTTTTCCTCAGCATGGGATTATTCTTCCGCACCATCCAGGCTATCTTCCGGTTCTTCTTGACCTTCAGATCAGTACGCAGCCTTATATCATGGAATATCTTTGACCATATTGTTGCTATGTGACTGTCAGATACGGTTATCTTAACTGCACCGGAATTAACCAGTTCAAGGATATCCTCTGTCTCCAACTCCTCGGGGGCCTTCTTTATTTTTACCGGCCTTAATCCTTTCCGCCTGAGTTTCCGGTTCAGTTCCAGCAGACTTTCGTAGTAACTGCTGCTTTCCCTGACATAAACCACCCTGCCGGAGAGGTCATATAGGCTCTTTAATCCTTTCACACTTTTATGAGTCACAACAATCTCGTCCACTCCCTTGAGATAGGGAATCGTAAAGTCCACTTTTTTAAGACGCTCGGGGGTAATGGTCAGTCCTGCAGCAGCAATGTCGCCGTAGCCTTCTATGAGCATGGGCAGGAGTTTGTCTCTGGAGACAGGGATGAACTCAATCACCACCTTAAGGTCTTTTCGTTTTATCCTTCTGTTCAGAAACTTCTCGTACTCTTTCAGCAGAGAGTATTCGAAACCGTAATGTTTTCCACCGGCAATAAAGAAGTTGGTCCTGTTGAAGGTGGTGAGCACGCGTATGTAACGTCTTTTGAGAAGACCATCCAGGTCGTCGGTGTATCGCTTTTTAAGATGGGCAGCAAGAGGAGTCTGTTTATCCAGATGCCCTGCCTCTGAGACAGGACTTAAGAGAAAAATGACAATGAGCAGGAGACATATATAGCGAATACCGCTTTTTATCCTGTCCATAGGGATTATTTATGAATACAAAGGTTAATATGCATTTATTTGTAGTAGAGTGTTCTTGACAGTGATACATCCAGCTTATAAAAAAACTCTACCACACCTTCCTCGGGCTGTTCAAGCCCTTGCACTTGAAGATA
>JALUAR010000105.1:3018-17387 GCA_027050975.1 Thermodesulfovibrio sp. | reverse complement strand
CTTTTGAATCACCCCTAATTGAAATCTACAATAGTTTCTAAACAATGATTTTATCTATTCTGAGGAAATTCTCCTTATTAATTTTAGCTATGCCTATAAATTCTCCCGCTGGAGACTTCAATCTCAGTAGAGTACCCTCCGGGAAGTAAGTATCTATTCGAAAACCGGTACCATGTATAGCGAGCCTGTACTCTCTTTCATTCAGCACTATCTCAGGCAGGTGTGAAAGGGCTTCATCAATACTATAAAGATAAAAATCCCCTCTTGAAAGGGCATCAAGCCCTACAGAATCGTTGATTCTAAACCTACCAACTGCTAAGCGTTTTAACTCTTTCACAATTGCTCCCACACCGAGCCTGGTTCCTATATCATGTACAACAGACCTTATATATGTTCCTTTTGAGCAGACAATGCGAATTGTGGCTTCCGGAGGCTGCCAATCTGTCAAGACGATAGAATGAATATTCACCTTTTCGGTGCTCCGCTGCACCTGAATTCCTTTACGAGCAAGTTTATAAAGTGGAGTGCCTTTCATCTTCTTTGCGGAATACATGGGCGGTTCCTGATTGTAAACACCTCTGAAGGAATGAATAACCTCACTCACTCTCTCCTCTGTTAATCCGGAGGGGTCTTCCTCTCGGAGAATCTCACCCGTATAATCATATGTATCAGTCGTAACCCCGAACCGTATAACAGCCTCATACTCCTTGTCCAGAACCGAAAGGTACTCTGCTATGCGAGTAGCCCTGTTCAGACAAACAAGAAGTACTCCCTCGGCAAAGGGGTCCAGCGTACCTGTATGACCTGCCTTTTTTGCCTTCAGGATCTCCTTCACTTGCTGGGTAGCCTTGTGTGAAGTGATATCCCTATGTTTATAGAGGTTTATTACTCCGTCCATGTCAATTTTTTATAAGTACACATATCCAGCTAAAGAGGAGGCTATTGTTCCTTTTCGTTATCGCTGAATCTGGGAATTAAATTAACTGACTAATCTACAAATATGTTAAGCTTAAAATAAGCGAGCAGAGAGATGAAGCATTAACAATATTGCTCTTGTACGGTCTTTACAAACAACCTTTTTATATCCTCAACATCACCTTCCATTGTGAAGCCAGCAGCATTTTTATGTCCTCCTCCTCCCAGGGCAGAAGCAATGCGTGCAACATTAAGCTCGCCTTTGCTTCTCAGGGAAGCCTTCCATTGTCCATTAGATGTCTCTCTGAACATCGCCGAAATATCAATTGACTCAATCATCCTTGGAAAGTTTGAAAAGTTCTCTGTGTCTGCCGAGGTTGTTCCAGTTCTCCTGAACATCTCCATGGAAATAACCGTTAAGGCAATCGATAACCGAGCAGAGCCCTTGGCTTCATCTCCTGAATCTTTCTTCTTCAATCTTATAATTTCCATTGTTTTCAACATCTCAACTAAAAGTTTAAACCTGTTCTCAGACCAGGACTCATATAGCCTTTCTGCCACATACCCGGGCGAAGCTCCATGATCAATAAGATCCGCTGCCACTCGCAAGGTATCTGAACTCGTATTTGAATATCTGAAGGTACCGGTATCAATTGAGATTGCTGTATAAAGACAGGTAGCCATATCCGCATCGATCTCTGTCTCCATGGCCTTTAAAAGGTGATAGATCATTAATCCTGTGGCAGGACTTTCTGGCTCAATCCACTTAATGTCACCAAAGCCACTCTCTGTTTCATGGTGATCTATTACCACAGACCGTTTATATTTAATCTCATCTTTAATTCCAACTCGTTTCAGATCATTACAGTCAAGAATACATAAAACAGCCTCGGAGAGATAGGAAGGATCTATTTTCTTTTCTACAATATCTGAATAAGGAAGGAATCGATAGATAGATGAGACACCGTCTATGTTAACCACTCTCACATCCTTGCCTTTTGATCTCAGAGCAAGGGCAAGTGCAATGGATGACCCCAGCGCATCACCTTCTGGATTTATATGAGAGATTATCAAAAATCTGCTTTCGCTATTTAAAATCCGAATCAGCTCATCAGGAATCTTCATCCTCTTCATCCTTGATCCTTTTCAGCAGCGCATCAATTCTGGCACCATACTCGATTGACTCATCCTCAAAGAACTCCAATCTGGGCAGTATTTTCATACGCACTCTTTTGCCAAGTTCAGAGCGAATGAATCCTCTTGCAGAGGTAAGAGCAGCCAGAGTTTGCTGTCTCTCTTCCTTCTTAAGTACACTGATATAGACCCGTGCTATGCGAAGGTCGTCGGTTACCCTTACGGAGGTCACTGTTACAAAACCGATCCGCGGGTCCTTCACTCTCCGCATTATTATGTCGGCTATCTCCTCACGTAGAAGATCACCGACCCTCTCTGATCTTTTGTAAGGTAACATTACTCTCCTTCAATACGATAGGAATAGGTTATTTTTGCCACACCTTCAAGTGTAGCCTTTACCGAGCAGTACTTCTCCATGGAAAGCTGCACAGCCCTTTTTACGGCATCCTCTGATATATTCTTGCCTTTAACAACATACTCTATATGTATCTCCATAAACTTTTTTGGATGTGAATCAGCTCTTTTCCCCCTGACGATCAACTCGAACCCTGTTACCTCCTGACGTTTCTTTCTCAGAATTGAGATGACATCCATACCAGTACATCCGCCCAGTCCCATAAGAACCAACTCTGTAGGCCGAGGAGCTGTGTCAGAGCCGCCAAACTCGGGATCTCCATCCATCACAATTGCATGTCCTGTAGAACCCTCTGCTATAAATCTGAGTCCATCAACAAATTTTATTACCGTCTCCATAAGACCTCCGTAATCAAAAGTTTTTCCAAAATCCAACAAAACTTAATTTAATTATACTCTAAATCTCTCAGGCACAGAAAGCTTTTATTGCCTCCTTCACCCTCTCAAGGCTAACCCTTGTGTTAAAACAGGGGCCAAAGGGTCTCTCATTGGGAATCCCCAACACAGGCAAAGGATAGGTATCTGCAATACCACTTGAAAGGTCTCTTTCGCAGGCTACTGCCACTATTGCCTGGGGTTTTACATCCTTCACTATCCTTCTTGCAAGTGTTCCACCTGTGGCAACAAAGAGGTTGAGGTTATAGTCCTCTGCAATCTCTATCAGGTCCTTTATCTCGCATTTGCCGCAACGACGGCAATTAAAGATATTGTGTGTTAGTCTGATATCACAACTATCAATCTGCAGACAATGTGGCAGAAGAAGTAGTAGTCTCGATGCCCTGTGCCCTTCCTTTATAACAAGACGGTTATTAAGATTTATAATTGTCCTTTGCAGCCCCTCCCTTGACTCCTTTTTAAATGCAGATATCAGCATAAAAAGGGGGAACAGAACCTTTAGCACAACCCCTCTGAGCAGTCTGTACATCAGCCCAACCTCTCTCCTACCCCAATATCTCTGCCCTGCCCCTGAAGAAAGGCATTTATATCCATTGCCTTCTTACCCTCCGGCTGAACCTCTAACAACTTTATCAGCCCCTTTCCGGTTCCCACGATTAAGTCCTTTTTAGTTCTCTCAGCAACAACACCCGGAGTTGCTTCCCCCTCCAGGGGTATCACTTTGATCAGTTTCAACAGCCTCCCCCTGTAGTACGTATACGCACAGGGCCAGGGATACAACCCTCTTGTTCTGCACCAGATCTGCCTGGCTGAAAGTGACCAATCAATAAGCCCATCCTCCTTCTTAAGCAAAGGAGCATAAGAGGGCTCCCCGGTTTGAGGACGTGGCCTTACCACATCGCTTCGCACTCCGGATAGCGTCTCTACTAACAGGTCAGCTCCAATTTCGGATAGACGCTCTGATAGAGTCAGGGCATTGTCACTTTCTTTAATCACCACCTCTTTCTGGAGTAAAACATCACCTGTATCAAGCCCCTCATTCATAAACATGGTGGTAACCCCGGTAATCTCCTCACAATTAATGAGGGCCCATTGAATAGGAGCCGCACCACGATACTTTGGCAAAAGGGACGCGTGAACATTAATACACCCCTTTTCCGCAGCATTTAAAACTTCAGATGGCAGTATTTTCCCATAGGCCACCACAACTATAAACTCCGGCCTTATCTGCTTAATCAACTCTACTATGTCTCCGTTCTTTATGCTCTCTGGCTGAACCACCCTGAGGTTATTTCTCTCTGCCTCGATCTTAACCGGAGGCGGAAGCATTTTATGTCCTCTGCCTCCAACCCTGTCAGGTTGTGTAACTACAAGCTGTATCTCTTCCCCACTACTGATGAGTCGTCTGAGGGTGGGAACAGCAAAAACCGGGGTACCAAAGAAGATTATTGACATGGTTTATGTCTTCTTTAACTTTCTAAGATATCTCTTACGGAAAAACTCCCTCTTTATGGGGCTCATCCGGTCAATAAAAAGAATCCCGTCAAGGTGGTCTATTTCATGCTGAAGAGCCCTTCCAAGAAGCCCGGTGGCCTCAATCTCCACAGGTTTACCTTCTCTGTCAAGGCCTCTGACTAACACCCTGTTTGCTCTCCGAATGGTGGACACATAACCTGGTACACTTAGACATCCCTCTTCGGAATCGACCTTTCCTTCGGTATAAACAATCTCCGGGTTAATTAGTACAATTAACGGATGCTCCTCTTCGCGGGCACTTACATCAACTACTATAAGCCTGATAGACTCTCCCACCTGAGGTGCTGCAAGACCGATACCAGGTGCGTCATACATGGTTTCTAACATATCATCAATAAGTTTCTGGAGAGAGCCGTTTATCTCTTCAACAGGCCTGGCCTTTCTCTTGAGTATCGGATCGGGGTACCTTTTTATCTCCAAAACAGCCATTTTTTATTATAACATTTTGTTTATAAACTACAGAATCCCTCCCTTATATGCTAAAATAACAAAGGATATGCAATTGTCCTTAAGATCAAAAGAACGACTTTTTGCCCTGGGACTGCTCATCCCGACATTCACCTTTGTTTTGATATTTGCCTTTTATCCGATACTTTATTCCGTATATCTCAGCCTGCACAGAATAATAATAGGACTTCCTGCATTGGGAAAAACATTTGTAGGTTTAAGTAATTACAGGTCCTTACTTAGAGATCCAATAGCTCTCAAGGCATTGTCAAATACCTTTATTTTTGTCGCTGTATCCACCTTCTTCGAAATCTTATTAGGACTGGCAATAGCACTTCTGATCCACAAAAGATTCAGGGGAAGGGGAATTGTTAGGGCATCAATTCTTATTCCCTGGGCAATCCCCACTGTTGTCTCATCTCAGATGTGGAGGTATATATTTAATGATAAGTACGGTCTTCTTAACCTGATTCTTTACGGTTCTGACATAGCACGATACAAGGCATGGCTGGCTGAACCATTTTATGCCTTCAGTGCAATTATAGTGGCAGATGTTTGGAAAACCTCTTCTTTTGCAGCTCTTTTAATCCTTGCCGGATTGCAGGTTATACCCGACGAACTGTATGATGCAGCCAGGGTAGATGGTGCAACTGGCTGGCAACAATTTACAAGAATAACACTGCCTCTGATTCGTCCGGCTTTACTGATTGCACTGCTTTTCAGAACAATGGATGCCTTCAGAGTATTTGATCTTGTATTTGTTATGACCCAGGGAGGACCTGCAGATTCAACAAATGTCCTTCAGTTTTACGGATACAAAAAGATTTTTGCCGAAGGTCTTATGGGATATGGTTCTACTGTTTCGGTTCTGGTATTCCTTGTTACCTTTTTAATAAGTCTGCTCTATATCCGCACACTGGGCAGACAGTTCAGGAGGTCGGAAGCATGAAATCTGTTATAAATAAAATGTTATTTTTTATTCTCATATCAATGGTTGTAATAACAAGTCTGTTGCCATTTTTATGGTTTGTTGACACATCATTAAAAAGCCAGATAGAAATAACAGCCATCCCTCCGGTTATAATCCCTTCGGGCTCTCTTCACTTTTACTACTCGGCAATAATCAGATATGACCTTCTTCATTATCTGAAAAACAGCGTTGTTGTGGCAGGAGCAACCACCATAATAACCATTTTACTCTCCATCTTCGCCGGATATGCCCTGGCGCGCTTAAGGATAAGGCATAAGGGTCTGATATTAGGAGCCTTATTGCTTGTTTCAATGTTCCCCCAGATCTCTATCGCTGGCCCTGTATGGCGAATTCTTCAATCCTTAGGATGGTTAAATAGTTATCAGGGGCTTGTCATTCCCTATGTTACACTAACACTGCCTCTGGGGGTCTGGATAATGACAACGTTCTTTAATGAACTACCCCGGGAGCTTGAAAAGGCTGCAATGATCGACGGTTGCAGTCACATACAGAGCCTTCTTAAGATCATGCTACCCCTTTCTGCTCCAGGAGTCTTCACAGCTGCAATACTTGTCTTTATCTATGCATGGAACGAGTTCTTCTTTGCCCTTCTTATAATGACAAACAGACAGTACCAGACTCTTCCGGTAGGCATTGCCCTTTTTCAGGGACAGTATACCTTGCCTTGGGGAGAGATAGCTGCAGCCTCTGTGGTAGCAACCCTACCTTTAGTGCTATTGGTGTTTGTTTTCCAGAAGAGAATTGTTAGCGGTTTGTCTGCAGGAGCATTAAAAGGATAAAATAACAGATAAAAGTGATGATAATGTTTCCTTATGCTTCTTATAAGCTAAAGTTTGTTGACACTGTCTCTTTTTTCTTGATATACTCCATTTGTCATGGAGTGTCAATCCTTTACCGGAAACACTAAATGAGTTTAACAGGCAGATTAGAAGATCTCGGTCTTGCTGATATATTCCAGATTCTTTCAATCGGAAAGAAGTCAGGGACACTTTCTATTAAAAGTTCAGACAACGTCCATGCTGTTGTTGTTTTCAGAAGGGGATTGGTAGTCAGGGCAGAAACAGATGCCCTTGAAGGAGACATCGGCGATGACCTCCTGAAGGCCGGCCTTGTGGATGAGCAGCCCCTTAAACTGGCACGAGATGTCAATTCCAGACTCCCCAACAAATCAATTGCAGAGGTGCTAGTTGATCTTGGATCTGTCAAAAGACAGGTTGTCGACAAGGTTGCCAAAAAGAGGATCGAACGTGTTGTTTACAGACTTTTACTCCTCGAAGATGGCGAATTCAGGTTTGATCCCGAAGAGGAAAACCCCTCTCTTCCCGAACTCAAAGACATCGGTTGGGAGTTGTCAAAGGGTGTAAGTGCTGAATATCTCTTGATGGAGGGTGCCCGTGTTTACGACGAGACAAAACAGTTCGGCCGAATTCTTGAGGAAGAGTTTACAGACACCGATGAACTTTTTGAGGATGTACCTGAATTCTCAAGAGATATACTAGCCCTGAGATCGCTTTCGCAAGAACTCAGATTTCCTGAAAGCCTATCGGAAATCTCACTACTCATACTCAGATTTGCCAGTGATATCTTCCAAAGAGGTATTCTCTTCTCCGTGGAAGGCAACTTTATATGCGGTCTCGGTCAGTTCGGTTTAGAGATCGAAAGAGCTGACGAAAGAATCAGGGAGATGATATTGGATATCAGTAATAGCCCCTTTTTCCTTAGAATTCTAAGAGAGGCGAAACCTTACAGAGGCATACTCGAGAAAGACCCGGTGGTAGACTATTTTATCAAGGAAACAGGAGGCGGATATCCTTCTGAGGTTGCCCTTTTTCCCATTTTTGCCGAGGGTAGCACAATTGCCTTGCTTTACTGTGATAATCAGCCAACAGGAGATCCGATTGAAGAAACTCCAGGGCTTGAGATATTCATAAGTCAGGCAGGTCTGGCGCTGGAGAAGGCAATACTTAAGAAGCGGCTTCAGGAAAAGGAGATGAAAGGATGAAGAGAAACATAAAAGTACTTATCGTTGAAGACTCCACATCAACACGGTCAATGATGAGAAGCATTGTTGAAGACCTGGGAGAGGAATACTATGTATACGAGGCTGGTAACGGCTTCGAGGCTCTAAAACTGTTACCGACCGACAACTTTGATCTTATCATTACTGACATTAACATGCCGGACATAAATGGTCTTGAATTGATTAATTTCGTGAAGACAACTCCAAAATATAAGCACATTCCCCTTATAATTGTAAGCACGGAAAAAACCGAAGATGATATAAAAAGGGGTCTTGCCCTGGGTGCAGAGGCATATATAACCAAACCCTTTGAGCCGGATAGATTTCAAGAAACGATTCAGAAGGTTTTGAAGGTATGAGTTCATCAAGAGAGGAATTTGTATCAGAAGCAGAAGAGATACTAAACGAGGCGCAGGAGTATCTTTTACAGTTGCAAGAGACTATATCCGATCCTTCGCCCGATGCATTAAACGGTCTTTTTCGCTGTTTCCATACACTAAAAGGGATATCCGGACTCTTTGGTTTTGACGGTCTTCAAAAACTGAGTCATTCCCTTGAAGATCTTCTGGATGATATAAGGCTTGGACGATTCCCCGTAACTGTTAACACAATCAATTTTATTTTCAAATTTATAGACACCATTACGAATATGATCAAAAACGTCAAGGAAAAGGACACAATTGATGTCACATCCCTCATCAATGAGGTTGAAAACTTCAGAAGGACTCCTGATGAATCGGACCAACAGGAGTCACCTTTGTCGGAACTGGTTGATCCCGAAATCCTCAGGGTGCTTTCGGAGTATGAGGAACATCGGCTAAAAGAAAACATAAAAAAGAAGCGTTCTATCTACCTTATCGAGGTTATCTATCCTCTTACAGAGTTTGATTCTCAACTCAGAGAGCTTACAGAAAAAGTTAAGGAACTAGGAGAGCTAATCTCCACACTCCCCACATCCGAAGGTATTCCGGAAGGCTCTATTGGGTTTAAGCTTCTACTTGCCTCTGATAAAGGGTCAGACTTTATAAAGGAGGCAACAGGTTGCAATGTTGAAGAGATTGTTCCGGGAGAGGACAAATCACCACCTCCGGTAAAAAGTGAAGAGAAGACAGATGAAAAGCCTGCTTCCTCACTTAAGAGTGCCTCATCTACTGTAAGGGTGGATATAGAAAAACTGGACAGGATTCTGAACACAATTGGAGAGATTTCTCTTGTAAAGGGCGCCATCAAGAGAATAGAGGATGAACTAATAGATTATTTCGGTCATTCCTCGCTTATATTCGATATCCACAGAATCAATCAGACCCTGGAAAGGAGACTTACGGAACTCCAGGATTATGTACTTGAGATACGAATGGTTCCTATCGGTCAGATCTTCTCCAGGCTCGGACAGATCATAAGGAGATATTCTCGAGAGATTGGCAAACCCATTGAACTGAGGGTCTTTGGAGAAGATACAGAAATTGATAAGTTTATTGCCGAGGAAATAGTGGACCCCCTAATGCATATTGTAAGGAATGCCCTTGACCACGGAATCGAAACACCGGAAGAGAGACTTTCCATGGGGAAACCGGAAACCGCCACAATTACACTGAAGGCTTTCCAAAAGGGCAATCATGTAGTGGTAGAGGTCCACGATGACGGACGTGGAATTGACATAAACAAAATCAGGGAAAAGGCTATCGAAAAGTGTATTATAGATAAGGACACCGAAATAGAGGACTCTGAGCTTATCGAGTTAATCTTCAGACCAGGCTTTAGTACGAAAGACAGTGTAACCGAGGTATCCGGAAGAGGTGTTGGAATGGATGTGGTCAGGGAGAAGCTATCCTCTATCGGAGGTTTTGTTGATGTCAAAACAGAGACAGGCAAATTTACAACCTTCTCTCTTACCATTCCTATAACACTTGCAATTATCAAGGCACTTCTTATTAAGGTAGGTTCGCACACCTTTGCGCTTCCTTTAACCTCCATATCCGAAACCATACTGATAAAAAGGGATGAGATACAGAGCATCGAGGGGAAACCGGTTTATAATCTGCGAGATGACCCCTTACCGCTGATGCCTCTGTCCGAATTTTATAGACTTGAGGTCTCTGAGAAGGATGTCATATATATCGTGGTTGCCGGAGTAGGAGAAAGAAAGATAGGGCTTATTGTGGATGATGTATTAAAAGGAGAAGATATAGTTATCAAATCACTCGGTGGCTATTTTGAGAACCTGAAGGGGTTTGCAGGGGCAGCAGAAGTAGGCAAGCATGAGGTGGTGCTGGTTGTGGATGTGGAAGCAATAATTGAAGAGACATTAAAGAGACACAAAAAGGCTACGATGTCCAATGTATGAAGAGTTTTTTCAACTAAAAGAACGGCCTTTTAGCAAGACGCCCGATCCTCGTTTCCTTTACATGAGCAAGGCTCACGAGGAGGCTCTGGCGAGACTTTTGTATGCAGTTGAAGAAAAGGAGATGATTCTTCTGACAGGTGAAATCGGTTGTGGAAAAACCACCCTTACAAGGGCATTGATGGATGAATTGGATGATAACCATCAGGTTATACTAATTCTCAATCCCAGGCTAACAGCAAACCAGTTTCTCAGGACAATAGCACGACGTCTGGAAATTTCCACCCAGTACAGATACAAGGATGACCTTCTTGAAGCAATATATGAAAAGGTTTATAATGATTATATTAAGGGAATCACCACAGTGGTCATTATTGACGAAGCCCAACTTATACCCAAAAAAGAGACATTCGAAGAGATAAGGCTACTTACGAATTTCCAGTTGGATGACACGAACCTATTAAGCCTGATTCTCGTAGCCCAACCTGATATTCTCAAACGACTGCGTCACAGAACTTATACAGCGCTGAGACAAAGAATAGGGCTTTTCTATCACTTGGGCCCTCTTTCGGAGGAAGAGACTCGCGAATACATCCTGCACAGATTAAAAGTGTCGGGCAGAGAGACACCACTGTTTACGGACGAGGCAATTACTCTAATATACAGATACTCCGGAGGTATTCCGAGATTAATTAACAGCGTTGCAACTTCAGCGCTTCTTGATGCTTTCTCAAGAGAGGAGCAGATTATTGATACAGATAGCATCATGGATGCTGTAAGGGAGCTTGGGCTTCATGGATATAGCAAGAATTAGGAAAAAGGCAAAAACCAGGAAGAAAAAAAAGGAGATTTCGGAAGAGGTCGAGTCTCAGGTTGTAAAGAAAACCGAGGATGAAAAGCCCTCTTCCGAAGAGCCTTCTCTGGAGGCGCAGGCTACTGAAAAGGCAGTTTCAGACCTTGAAACCGCCGAGGCTGGGACCACGGTTGAAGAGAAAAAGCCCTCCGATGACGACGAACAGGAACCATCTCCGAAGCCACAACTTGAAAAGGTTCTCATATTCGAACTCGGCTCCGAAACCTTTGCTTTCTTTATGAAGGATATTCAGGAGATTATAAACTTTTACTCTCTGACACCTGTACCGAGAACATCCGAATCCCTCGCCGGAATTTTATCCCTTAGAGGTAAAATTATCCCAGTACTGAACATAAAGAAAATACTTAATATTACCGATATTGTAAAAAGGAGCAAGGCTGTAGCCACTGCAATAGCCGAACAAAAGAGACGTCAAAAAGTGATAATTGCAAAAGGCCCCAAAGGACCCATTGGCATTATGACAGACAAAATTATCGGCGTCAGAAATATTAACAGGGATGGTTTCCGCGAGTCTCCAACACATATTACTGATGAGGAAGCAAAGTTTATCGAAGGAATAACTATTCACGACCAGAAATTTATAACCCTTTTAAAAACAGACACATTATTACAGATAGATATAGCACAAAAATAGATACAGTTTTATACAATTTTAATTGTTTTTGTATTAATTTCAATTTTAAGTTCAGGAGGCCTGTATGGGAAAGCTGGAAAAAAAGATCCTTGGAGTAATAATCTCAATGCTCGTTATAGGCACTATCTTTGCTAATATTGTTGTGGTATATATCCAGAAAAATAGCGTTTACGATACCGCAAGAGAAAAGATTTTCGAGACAGCCAGGGTAATCGGAAAAAGCATAGAAAGAACCATGCTGGAAGGCAAGGCAGAAGTTACAAAAGAGATGGCCAAGGATCTGAAAACCCTCAGAGGTGTTGAGAATATAGAGATTTTAAATTATCAGGGAAGGGAGGCATTTAATAAGAATGCCCCTATAGTTGAGGAAGAGACAATAAAGAGGTTCACAAAAGAACTCTCACCTTTTTCTTTAATTAAAGGACAGGCGATGATTATTTACAGTCCCCTGGAAAACACCCCTGCATGTCAGCAGTGCCACAAGACCAAATCGCCTTTTCTGGGTGCAATAAAAATCACCATGTCACTTACGGCTGAGAAGGAAAAGATATCCCAGATGTTAAATTTCAATATTTTCGCCTCACTTTTTGCGATTTTCATACTCTCCTTTGTCCTCTGGTTTCTTTTACGCCGCATTGTGATAAATCCCATTCAGCAGATAGAGGAGGCGGCCAGGCGTCTTGCTCAGGGAGACATGGCCTTCAGTGTAAATATATCTTCTGATGATGAGATCGGTGTTGCAGGCACAGCATTACAAGAGGGGTTACAGTCTATCTCCTCTATTCTGCAAAGGGTAAAGGATGTAACAAAACGTATCTCCAGGGTAAGTGGAGAGATCGAATCAGAATCACGTGAACTACTTGAAGGAACAAAGAAAGAGGCTGAAGCAATAGACAACATTTCAAGCTCTATCGAGGAACTGAATGCCTCCATCTCGGAGATTGCCGAAAGTACAGAGGGGCTAGCCACATCATCTGAGGAGACAGCATCGGCAATAGAGGAGATGTCAGCAAGTATTGTACAGATTGCTGAAAATAGCACGGAACTGTTCGAGTCGGTAGAGTCTACCTCGGCATCGATTGAAGAGCTTTCATCCTCTATCAAAGAGGTGGCACAGAGTGCGGACGAGCTTCTCAAGGCAGCTGATGATACCCTCTCATCAATAGAGGAGATTACGACGGCAATAAGAGAGGTTGAAAGCAATGCAAAAGAGTCAGCCAGACTGAGTGAAAAAGTGATGATTGAGGCATCCACATACGGTAAGGAGTCTATCGAGAAGACCACCGAAGGAATGGAACGAATAAAGGTCTCTGTTGAGACAACTGCTGAGTATATCAGACGACTGGGCGGCCGCTCCGAAGAGATAGGTAAGATACTGAATGTTATAGATGACATAACAGACCAGACCACACTACTTGCCCTCAATGCAGCCATACTGGCTGCTCAGGCAGGTGAGCATGGAAAAGGATTCTCTGTAGTTGCCGATGAAATAAAGGACCTTGCCGAGAGGACATCCTTCTCAACACAGGAAATTGCCACCCTAATACAGAATGTACAAAAAGAGTTGAAGGATGCTGTCGACGCCATGAATGTGGGACTCGAAGCTGTTAACGAAGGCCTTAAATTATCCAGAGAGGCATCCTTAGCCCTTAACAAGATTCTTGACAGTTCTAAGGCATCATCAGAAATGGCTGCGGCTATCGAGCATTCCACCTCGGAACAGGCAAAGGCTGCGAAGTTTGTAGCAGAGGCAATGGAAAGATTCAGAGACATGGCAAGTCAGATTGCCAAGGCAACGGCAGAGCAGTCCAAAGGCATGATGCTTTTAATGGATGCAACCGAAAGGGTACGGGACATCGCTACTCAGGTGAAAACAGCCACAGAAGAACAGTCTCAGCAGAGCAAAATGATCAGAGAAAGCACCGAGGTGGTATCAGAAAAGAGTCAGCAGATAGCAAATGCAATTAATGAACAAAAGGTGGGCTCGGCACAGATAAAGACAGCAGTCAACAACATCTCAGACATCCCTGTTAAGAACAGGAACATATCCTTTAAGGTCAACAATGCCCTGAGATCACTCGTAAAGGATGCAGACCTTATAATGACAGAAATGGAAAAATTCAGGCTTGTACATGTGATCTCCACGGAAAAAACATTAAGATTCGGCGTGGTTCCTTTAGAGTCACCAGCAGAGATGTACAAACGGTTTTCTAATCTTGCAGACTTCTTGAGCAGAAAAATCAACAAAAAGGTGGAACTCAAGGTTGGAGTTGACTTTGAAGGAGCAATACGGGATATCGGGACCGGCGTTACACAGATATGCTACATGACACCCTCAACATACATAAGGGCAAACAAACTCTTTGGTGCAAAAGTTATCCTAAAGGCTCTTCGTGAAGGCAAACCATACCACCACTCTGTAATCTTTACAAAATCGGATAACACAATTACCACATTAGAAGACCTTAAAGGTAGGTCTTTCGCTTTTGGAGATCCGGAATCCACATCTTCCTATATAGTCCCAAGATATATGCTTCTTCAGGCAGGTATTGATCTTTCTGACCTGTTATTCTACAACTTTTTAGGCCACCACGATGATGTTGCAAGGGCGGTACTCAGCGGTGAATACGATTCAGGAGCAGTCATGGAGTCTGTTGCAGAGAAATA
>JALUAR010000105.1:0-3008 GCA_027050975.1 Thermodesulfovibrio sp. | reverse complement strand
TACTCGGAAGAGATTCCTGAATTCAACCTGGCCGTAACAAAGGATCTGCCCGAAGAAGAGGTCGAGGTGATTAAAAAGGCATTTCTTTCGCTAACAGACAAAGACCCTGAAGGAACAGCAATTCTCAAATCAATAGATCCGCATTACACCGGCTTTATAGAGGCAAGTGACGAGGACTATGTGGAAATCAGAGAGATAATGTCAGCACTTGATTTGTCATAAAAACAATCCTAATTATTTAAGGAGGTAGGTATTATGAAAAATATGTTCAGGTATATGAGTCTGTTTTTCTCAATGCTGTTCATTCTTTCTATTGCCTCTGTCTCGATGGCAACCGAACCCGTCAAGATTGCCGGTTCAGGGGGTATGATAACACTCGTTACTGAATTGGCAGAGGCATATATGAAAAAACATCCGGATGTCGTAATCCAGGTTAAGCAGAAATCTATTGAAGCCAAAGGCGGAATAATGGGTACATACAAAGGCATACTGGATATTGGAATGGCAGCAAGGAACCTGAAAGATTCAGAGAAAAAATTCGGGTTAAAGGTTATAGAGATTGCCAGGGTGGCAACGGTCGTGGGAGTTAATGCCGAGTCAGTACCGATTGACGGGATAACCTCTCAGCAGTTATGTGATATCTACAGAGGGAAAATAACCAACTGGTCAGAGTTAGGAGGGCCTGACGCTCCGATAAAGGTCTTCACCCGACCTGATCCTGATTCCACAAAGGTGTCTGTAAGAAAGGGCATCCCTTGTTTTAAAAATCTTAAAGAAGCTGACGGTGTTGTGGTGATGCCGAAATCAAAGGATATGTTTATTGCACTCATGAAAAACTCTTATTCCATCGGATTCACGGATTCTGTGGCAGTACTCAAGTCAAAGGGCAAGATCAAGGCTCTCAAGCTGGATGGCATCACCCCCGGACCCGAGTCAGTGGCTTCGGGAAAATGGCCGATTGTGAAACACTTCAACCTTCTTCTTGGGAAGAAAAGAAATAAAACCATAGACGACTTTATCAGATTTATTAAATCACCGGAAGGCAGCAAGATTATCAGAAAAAACAATGCAGTTCCCGTAAAATAGTTCAGATAACGAGGAGCATAAGGAAATGGTAATAGGAACTCTAACAAAGAGGGTTATCCTCAGGATTTTTATTATCCTACTGATTGGACAGGGTTTTTTGTGGTATTGGTCTATCAGTCATCAACGCAAACTTCTGGAGCGTGGTTTAGAGACATCCGTGAATCTTGCAGTCAAATTCGTTCAGGAACATGCTGCCACATCACTGACCACTTTTGACTACACTGATCTGGAGAAAGCACTGGAAACAGCACTGATGTCTCCCCACATCCTCTATATAGAGGTTTTCGACAGCGAAGGCAACAAGGTTCTTTCAAAGCATCATACTAGCCCCAAAAAGAGCATCAGGACTCTAAGTGTACCTGTACATGCTGGTACTGCTGTGGTTGGAAAGATACTCGTAGGATATTCCACTGCCTGGATTCAGAAAGAGACAACATTGAACACATTAACAACCCTGATGCTCCAGGTGGTTATATTTATCATTATATTTGTAATGATTTTTTATTTCTTTAACAAAGAAGTGGGCGGAAGGGTTAAGTCTCTTGCCGATCTTCTTGAAGGAATAACCATGGGAAATCTCACCGTAAAAATCGATCAGGCTGACCAGACAGAGTTTGGCACCATTATGAAAGGTCTTGATTTTCTTATAAAACGGCTATCTTCTGTAGTGAAAAAACTAAAGGATATTTCAAAAAATGTTTCTACTGCCATGAGTCAGCTTAATTTGATCTTCAAAAATGTTATTAATGGAGTGGACAACCAACAGCATGCTATCGAGTCTTTGACAGAGACAGTAAAGAACGTATCACATTCTCAAAAGATGATTTCACAGAACACGGAAAAACTCCTTACCCTTTCCAATGATAACCTTTCGGCCCTGTTAGAGTTAAAGGCAACTTCGGAGGAGATAGCATCCAGTACCGATAATCTTCACAAAAATGTTAATGACTCCTATGCCTTTGTGTCCGAACTTTCCCAGAAGGCTCGAGAGATTTCATCCATGGCATTCGAATCCCATTCAGCCATACAAGAGGCATCAGCATCCATAGAGGAGATCACAGCATCGGTAAGAGAAGTGGAACAGACCGCCAGAGAATCAGCTGAGATGAGCAAGGAAACATCAAACATCATCACAGAAAGGGGCCTGTTCTCTGCTACAGAGGCTGTTAAGGCGATGGAAAAGGTTGCAGAGTCCGTTCTGGAGCTTATGGAGACAATCAACCGGTTTGGTGACCGTTCCAAGGATATAGAAAAGATTCTATCAGTAATAAAGGATGTAACCGAGCAGACAGGACTTCTGAGTCTTAACGCCCAGATCCTTGCCGTACAGGCCGGTGAATACGGAAAGAGTTTCTCCGTTGTGGCGGATGAGATGAGAGCCCTTTCAGAAAAGACATCCTCCTCAACACGTGAGATCAGCAATATAGTAGCAACCCTGAAGAGAGAGATAAAAGAGGTGGTGGACGAAACCAGAAAGGTTGTTTCCATGGTAAAAGAGGGACACACAAAGGTACTCAACACATCAAATATACTATATGAAATTCAGGAGTCATCAAAGCGCTCTACAGCCATGTCAATGAGCATAGAGCGTGCAACGAGTGAACAGACAAAGGCGTTGGAACTAATCGGACATGCAGTTGAAAGGATAAAACATATGATGCAGGAAATTAACAGGGCTACAGACGAGCAGGAAGAAGGGGTATCTCACCTGCTGACCAGTATTACTGCTATCAAGGAGTCAATGAATTCCGTTCGTAATGCAACACGTGAACAGGTGCAGAACAACAAATATATGGTAAACAATATTGAGGTTGCGAATGAAAAGACAGCAGCCATCTCCAAGGCATCTATGCAACAACAAAAGGTTAATGAAGAGGTACTAAACACCCTCAATAACCTCATAAAAATTGGCAAGGATACTG
>JALUAR010000104.1:2053-4180 GCA_027050975.1 Thermodesulfovibrio sp. | reverse complement strand
GCAAGTGGCCTTCTGGCCCACCAGAGATGAAGCGTGCTCGGATGCCCGTGCCTTATGGACTTCTCCCTCGCCGCCTCCCTATTTATATCCTCAAGCGGAAGAGCCACCTCTATTAGTTTCTTGGGCTTGTTCATACCGCAACCTCAACAGGAACACCTATTTTAACCGCTACGGGTGTATAAAGGTCCACTTCTTTACTCGGGGTGCGGAGGGAGACTATCAAAGCATAGCGGACTTTTTTGTTGTAGCGCTTAAGCCAGGGGCGCTCCTTCCACCAGCCAGATACGGGATAGACCCCGATAAGATTACAAGTCGCAAGATCGGCTGCAGTCCCCTCCCAAATGTCCAAATGAATAGAACCTAAACTTCTATTATTCTTACCGATAAGCCATCGGTCACTACCACTATCAAAGTTTTTGTCTTCTTCCTCTTCTCTAGCCGCAGCGTTTAGTCTTTTGATAAAAGTTTCTCGGTCTTCGCCAGGAGTATTAATGTCAAAACGCAGGCCGTGGGAAGAATAACGATATCTATGTCTCCAGCCCTTTTGTCCAGGAGAGGGTTCTATGAAGTACGAAAGTGTTACCTTCAGAGTAACCGGAGTTTCTCCAAGAGATTCGAGCACCTCCCGGGGCCAGGGCAGTTCGTAAATACGCATCTCTTTAGACCGGCACGCACCGGAGTCACTTCTTTCAAAAGGCTGAAGTTCATCCTGGATGACAAGAGTTAAGGCATTTTTAAAGGAATAGATAGCTCTTTCCAGATTCGGGACTCCATAACCGCAAATTCGCAGCAAAGAAGCATAGTGTGTTTTAGTGTTCCCCTTCAAAAATTGCCGTTTCATCTCTTCCGTCCATTCAGCGGAATGAATCAAAAGAGCACGCACTGTTTCCGGCCAGATTGCGGGATAGGCCGCTTGAATCTGGGCCGCCATCCAGGCCGCTAAAGCCGCAGCGGCACTCGTGCCATGATGAGGCCAGAAATAGTTTTTTTGATAGTCGTGATGGGTTGAGAGCAAGGAAAGATCATCGCATGTGGTAAGAAAGCCATCCGGCCCTTTAGCCAGGTTCCCGCCTTCTAGCACAATCTCCGGCTTAATAGGCCATCGTTTGTGGTCCCAGGCCCGAGAACTACTACTGAAGGGTGAAAGACCTCCCGGAGGAGCCAAGGAAGTATAATCTTTTAACTCTTCTTCGGTAATAAGGTGTTTTTCGGTAAAAGCTCCTACAGTTATTGCATTCCAGGCCTGTCCAGGATCTTCGATAGAATAGGCTAAATTCCCATTTGGATAAATCTTCCAATACTCCTTACTTTCAGCATTACCTGCTGAAACAATAAACAGTTTGGGTTCATTTTGTTCGGGTTCCGAGGTGTCCTGGTTGATATAGCCAGAAGTAATTTGATCAACAGCTCCAGACCAGGAAGAAGGTTCTCCTTTATTTCCTTCGCCTGAGATATTTTTTTCATCAGAGGTAACAGGCATGCAGATAATACGCTTTCGGTGAGGAGCCTGAATTTCGGTTCTGAGGACGGACTGGATGGTTATAGCTCCGTAAAGCCGAGGATCGTTTTCCCCTTCAGGCGGTAAGATTTTTACTGACTCCAACCGATGGTGAATTTTAATGGGTAGCCTGCTTTCTAAAGCTTTCTGGAGATCTCCGTAGGCAGCTATTCCGCAGGTAAGGGTGCCGTGACCTTCATGATCGTGTGTTTCCCACGAAGGATGGTATGTGTGACAATCCTCGTCTTTTAAAATAGGAGCAAGAAGGGGGTGCCCGTTATTGACTCCTGTATCCAGGACCGTAATAGCTATGGAGTCATCTTCGGAAATTTCTAAACGATTTAGAAGATCTTCTATCCATTCCGCTTGTTCGGCTCTCGTAAGTTCTGCTATAAAAAAACGCGGAGTTTCTTTTGCTCGTCGAAATTCAGCAATATGAGGTGAAGATTCTATTAAGTCTTCCAGGTCTTTACGATTGCATCTAGCCAGAATAACTGCTGTTTCAGGAAAAAATAAAACTTCATCTTTAAATTCAATTTCTAAATCAGTAAGAAGTTCTTTAAACTTCTCTACCGTTATTTTTTTAGTTTCCTCTTCAACCCAAAGCCAAATTTCACACCAAACTTTCT
>JALUAR010000104.1:0-2043 GCA_027050975.1 Thermodesulfovibrio sp. | reverse complement strand
CTCTTTATTGGGCAAGAGGTTTTGGTCGTCTTGCCAGAAATGCTCAAGTACTGCAAGACGGATATTTTCAATTTTGGCGATTAATTTTTCATGGCGAGGTAAACCTGATTCTGTCTCTTCTTCCATATATTGCTTTATTTTTTTAAGAAAAACTCCCTCTTTTCCTGGAGGAATGAATATTAAGGCCAACTCTTTAAACTTATCTTCTTCTTTTATTCGTTGGACATTTAAGAATCGTATTCCAGCTCGTCTATCTTCTAGTTTTTGAAGATCTAGGTCATAATCAGGAAGGCTTTCAATTCCTAGATACACCCCATCTTTGGTAGGAAGTGCTACTGCTTTTCTTTCTTCTGCTCGCTTTCTTGCTTCTTGCCAGGCATGCTGTAATTGTTTTGCAAGTTTTTCTCCATGAATTCTTCGGTCTCTTCGAGGAATACGTTTTTCAGGACTACCAGTAACCGACTTAAAAGTTAAGCTACCCCCAAAACGATCATCCAAAAATAGGTGTTTATAACGTTTAGCCATCCTTTAAATTATTCCTTCTTTTTAGAAACAATTAGTTTTTCGTAAACTTTTCGTCTTTCTTGTAAGATATTTTTTAATAGAGCTGTTGTTACCGTCTTGCGGTTTTCTAGGATACAAATTTTGATAGCTTCCTTGCAGGCCTCTGTTATTTCGGCTTGACTTAAAGATTTGGCTTCCTGAAGTAACTCTTTAAAAGACAATTTTTTACTTTTAAAGGTTCCTAAACAATTTCTTATAAGCTGTTTGATTTCTTGTTCGGTCGGTAGTCTGTAATAAAGAATATCGTCAAAGCGTCGAAAAATAGCTTTATCTAACATTTGAGGGTTATTGGTTGCGGCCACAATAATGCTATTCGATTTGTCCCATTCTATAAATTGAAGAAACGAATTTAAAACCCTGCGCATTTCACCAACATCGTTTTCGCTAGCTCTATCCGTAGCAATGGCGTCAAATTCGTCAAAGAAATATACTCCCGGATATTCGGTCATCAGATCAAAGATTTTTCGCAGTTTGGCAGCGGTTTCGCCCATAAATTTGGTTATAAGCCTGTCCATAAGAATGACATAAAGGGGAAGACGTAGCTCACCGGCCAGAACTTCTGCTGTCAAAGTCTTTCCTGTCCCGGGAGGGCCTACCAATAAAATCTTGCGGCGATTGGTTAGACCATGCCTTTTAAGTTTGTCCTGCTGCCAGTATTCTTTAGTAATCTGTTTAAGACGTTTGTTAATATGGGAATCAACTACCAGAGCATTTAAACGTGCCTTGGGCTCTACATAAAGCACAAGATTTTCTATCTCAGATCTGGCAGGAAATATCTTTGGAGGCGTTTTCTTTGCTCTATCTATCAGATTGCGAATTTCATGGGCTAAGGAAAAATGCCCCCGTTTGGCTTCATGAGCTGCCAATTGGAGAGCTGTAGTAATAAATCTTTCTTTATCTTCTGAAAAATGAGCCCTAATTAGGGCTTTTATTTGTTCCGCAGTAGCCATACTGTTTTATATCCTCTCTATATCCATTTTCAGCTGCTAAGAATTATAGTTCACGACTTCCATATATTCTCCGAAATCTTTGTCAAAGGTCAAAATCCTTTTGATTTCTAAAAAACGACAAGCATGTATGATCAACATATCATTGAAATTCAGTTTGCCTTTGGTTTTTGTTATACCTTCCACTATGCTATCAAAATATTTTTCAGCATAACTAAACAATGGAATTTGCTCGCATTCTAAACAAAACTTCTTTAAATTTTTGACAAATTCTATAAAAAGTTTTTCTTTTTCTTCCTGTTTAAACTTTTTTCTTTCTCGTATTCTTTTAGCCGCGGTACTAATAGTCTCCGCAATAATGGCATCTCCTACTACAGCTACGGTATTATCATCTAGAGAGGTGACAATTTTTTGGGCGGTCTGATGCCACTTGTCTTTCGTGTCTAAAAGAGCAAGGATAAAGCTGGTATCTAAAAGACCGGTTCAGGAAGCATAAAGATCCTCCGAATCCTTGAGGGCATCCCCCCAATGC
>JALUAR010000103.1 GCA_027050975.1 Thermodesulfovibrio sp. | reverse complement strand
GCAAAACTTCTGTACATGGCCATTTATGAACTCCGAGCCATTGTCACTGTGAAGTCTCCTTACAGGTATCGGTATCCTATTACATATATCCTCAAGGGCTCCCTTTGTCCAAACCATGGCCTTGTTCTTTATAGGCTCAAGCTCTGTCCACCCTGTCTGTATCTCTGTTGCAGTAAGCGTGTAGATAAACTCCCCAGCCCCAGAGGCTCCACTGTGATGCACAAGATCCACCTCTATATACCCAGACTCCTTCGGCTTGTCAAACCAACTCTCTACCTTGATTGACTTCTTCAGATTGCTGCTGAAGGAATTACCCCTGTACCTGTTCTTTAACTTTATCTTGTCTCGATAGGGTTTTAGAAGCCTATCCACTGTTGAGGCACTTATCCTTAATAGCTGTTCCTTTAATCTTGGCGTCAGTAATCTCTTAATCTCAGGATGCCTAAATAGTATCTCATGGTTAAGCCGTATAAATCCTACAAGATGCTTGGAGGATATATACCCTGATATCCTCCAGAGTTTCTTTAATGCCCTGAGAACATCTTTACCGTAAATCCTCTTTCTGCCCCTTCTATGTATGGTATCCTTTGTGGAATCTGTTACTACCACTATCTTCCCATACCTGTATACCACCTTCCCCGTGTTCCTGAGTAAATAACCTATGTAATGACGGTTCATCTGTAGAAGCTCTGAAAGTTCATCAAGCATCTGTGCCTTCTGCTTCTTTGTGGCCTTCTGATATGCCTTAGCATTGTGCTTGATAATGACATAACGGTTCTTCATGGTGTATACTCCTTTTGGGACTGTGGCAACCATCCTGATAACCTCCTTTTGTGGATTTTGGGTGTTAAATCCTGTAGGTTTAAGGGATGGTTGCCCATTTTGTCAATTCTGAGGAAACAAGACCCTTTCGTGTAGATTATTTTTGAGGAATGCCGCAGATTTGCAAAAACAGTCGAAGTATGCTTAAAATATTCAGGCACTTTTAAATCAAGATAATTAAAGTTAGATATGAGTGTACTGGACAGCATAGGTAACACACCTCTGGTATTACTGGAAAGGATAAATCCGAATCCAAGAGTCAAGCTTTACGCCAAACTCGAGGGCGCCAATCCAGGTGGTTCGGTAAAGGACAGAATTGCCTACTACATGATCAAGGATGCAGAGGCTGACGGTAGACTCAAACCGGGCCATATCATATTGGAGCCAACAAGCGGAAACACAGGGATCGGTCTGGCCATGGTGGGGGCTGCAAAGGGCTACAAAGTTAAACTGGTTATGCCTGAATGTGTGAGCCTGGAGCGGAGAAAAACCCTTGAGGCCTTTGGTGCCGAGCTTATTCTAAGCCCCGGTAAGGAGGGCACCGATGGAGCCATCAGGCTTGCCCACAGGATCTATGACGAGGCAAGAGATGCCTATTTCATGCCCGACCAGTTTAATAACCCTTCTAACATAAAGGCGCACTACGAGACAACAGGCAGAGAGGTTTATGAGCAGACAAAAGGTGAGATAACACACTTTATAGCGGGAATGGGTACAACAGGCACGCTGATGGGCAGTAGCCTCCGTCTTAAGGAATATGACTCGTCTATCCAGATAATCGGAGTCGAACCGCTTTTGGGTCACAAGATACAGGGATTAAAAAATATGTCAGAGTCAATAGTGCCCGGAATCTATGATCCTTCAAAACTGGATGAAAAGCATAATGTTAATGATGATGACGCCTTTCAGACTGCCAGAATGCTTGCCCTGCAAGAAGGACTCTTTGTCGGAATGAGCAGCGGCGCTGCCATGTGGGTGGCTCTGAAAAAGGCAAAAGAGATAAAAGAGAGAACAATTGTGGTTATTCTGCCTGACAGAGGAGACCGTTATCTCAGTACTGCTTTGTTCGCTTCAGTTTGTGCCGAATGTCCTCCTTAATCCTGGCACCTAAAATGCCGATAGTGAAGCTCCCCGACCACAGGTCGGGGCTTCCAATGCAAGGAAAAGGAATCTTTATTACTATTCTTGCCTTCATCCCCGACTGACAGTCGGAGCTTTCGGCAAGGGGCATTGTAAATAGGGTGCTTTTACATAACAGGCAGCGGGTATTGCCTTGGAGCGGTTTTGGAAAATCAGGAAAAGAGCCTCTTTAACAGACCGCCTCTCTTTTTACGAAGCCTTCTCACATGTTCAGAAATCAACTCTATTGCTTTGTCTATCTCTTCAGATGTATTGTCTTTTCCGGTAGAGATTCGTACTGAAGAGAGGGCATCCTTCCTACTCAGACCCATCGCAATTAAAACATCCGAGGGCTTGCATACGCCTGCATGGCAGGCAGAACCGGATGATATGGCAACCTCTTCTTTTAATGATTCCACAAGTTCCGTACTGATAATACCCTTTATGGTTATGTTCAAGGTATTAGGAAGCCTTGGTGCCTCGGCACCGTTTAATTTTATATCTCCGATCTTACTGATGAGCCCTTTCAGTAACTCCTCGGTTATCTCCTTTGTGTATTCCACTCTATCTTTCATATCCCTTCTGGCAATCTCAGCTGCCTTGCCAAGACCTACGATACCGGGAACATTTTCTGTGCCGGGGCTGAGGCCTCTCTCCTGACCGGCACCGTATATAACGGGTCTTAAGGATATGCCTTCTCTTACATAGAGTGCTCCTACCCCCTTTGGACCATAGAACTTATGAGATACAACGGTAAGCATATCAACACCAAGATTCTTTACATCAACTGGAATCTTTCCAACGCTCTGTGCTGCATCGGTATGGAAGACAATCTCCGTTTCCTTTAAATACTCCGCAATCTCCTCAATGGGCTGGATTACGCCTGTTTCGTTATTTGCATGCATGATACTTACGAGTATCGTATCCTTTCTGATATTCCTTTTGACATCCTCAGGGTAGATTATTCCCCTTCTATCAGGTTTCAACAAGGTCACTTTAACCCCCCTGCGCTGCAGTTCAAGGAGAGGGTTAATCACCGATGGATGCTCTATCATTGATGAGATGACATGTCCCTTTTTAAATGACTGGCAGTAACCTACAATGGCAAGATTGTTCGATTCTGTTCCGCCTGAGGTAAAGATTATCTCATCTGGTTTGGCACCGATAAGAGATGCAACCTCGACTCTTGCTGCTTCAACAATCTCTTTTGTTTTCTTCCCTATTATATGGGAACTGGATGGATTACCATATATCTCCAGGGAAGTACAGATAGCCTCCTGTACCTCTTTATCAACAGGCGTTGTTGCATTATTGTCCAGATAAATCATATCTCCCTGTGAATCACCTTAGGTTTGAGGTTAAGCTCTTTTTCCATAAAGCTTCGTATCTCCTCAACGATTACCGGAGATCTATGACGTCCACCGGTGCAGCCAAAGCCTATATTGACCACACTCTTACCCTCTTTTATATATCCCTGCATTAGTGTTTTGAGCAGATCCTTTAGTTTCCTCATCACCTCTTCGGTCATGGGGTCATTCATAACATACTCCTTAACCGGTTGATCCAGACCTGTAAGGGGTCTTAAATCCGGCTCATAATGCGGATTGGGAAGAAATCTTACATCAAAGAGAAGGTCTATATTTTGAGGGACCCCGAATTTGTATCCAAAGGATATGAGGTTTATGGACATGGTGTCAGTATCAATGTCTCCATAAAGCCCCATGACTATAGAGCGTAGCTGATGAGGAGTAAGCGAAGATGTATCTATCACCCTGTCAGCCATATCCCTGAGCGGCTTGAGCATCTCATACTCCTTCTGCATTGCCTTTTGAATGTCATCATCCGAGTCTCTCAAAAGGGGATGTGGTCTCCTTGTCTCTTTAAATCTTCTGAGTAAAACCGATTGTTCCGCCTCCAGAAAGAGCACCTCTACTCTGAAATGTTTTTTTATTGACTGAATCACATCCTCTATCCCCTTCAGAAACCCCTTCTCTCTTACATCCACTCCGGTTGCAATCCGTTCAATTGCCTCGTCTTTTGTCGAGAGGTTTAAAAGATCCCGAAGGAGAAAGATAGGAAAGTTATCAATACAAAAATAACCACTATCTTCGAGGGCTCTCAGGGCCACTGTTTTACCGGCACCCGAAAGCCCCGTTACTATTATTACATTCTGTTGCATATTGATTGAGAATCTCTCAGGCTGGCTCTATAAGACCGAAATTACCATCTTTGCACCTGTACAGAACATTAATTGCACCACTGTCGGCATTAGTGAACACAAAGAAGTCCTTGTCCAGAAGCTCCATCTGCATTGCAGCCTCTTCCGGGGTCATTGGTTTCATT
>JALUAR010000102.1 GCA_027050975.1 Thermodesulfovibrio sp. | reverse complement strand
GGGAAAATCACGCCTCACCATCCAGGTGAGGCTTATGTGATTTTCCAAAACGCTTAAAGGCAATATCCACTGCCTGTTACAGAGAGTTCTCATCTTTTCTATCGGCATTTTAGGGAATAAACCCTGTTATCTTTGAAAGGAGTTTCAGAAATTCCTTCTAAGTATCTCCATCCATCTCTTCTTGAACTGCTGAAACTGGCCCTTTATTATTGCCACCCTCATCTGACGAAAGAACCTGAGGTAGAAGGTGAGATTGTGGATTGTATTGAGTCGCATAGAGAGAATCTCCCTTGCCAGATAAAGGTGTCTCAGGTATGCCCGTGAGAACTCCCTGCAGGTATAGCAGTCACACTCAGGATCAAGGGCGGATGGGTCCTCTTTGAACTCAGCTCTCTTTATACTGATCCTTCCCTGAGAGGTAAAGAGTGTACCGTTACGGGCATTCCTTGTGGGCATAACACAGTCAAACATATCATAGCCGGCCTCTACCGCCTCAATTACATCCACAAGGTCTCCTATACCCATAAGGTAGCGGGGGGTGTCTTCAGGCATCATTGGTCCTGTGTAGTGTATCAATTCATGCATTATCTTCTTTGGCTCACCAACGCTCAGCCCTCCTGTGGCATAGCCGTCAAACCCTATGGATACAATCTCTTCAAGGCTTTGCCTTCGGAGGTCTTTGTAAACCCCTCCCTGAAATATCCCAAAGAGGGCCTGGGTAGAATCGGGTTTATGCACTTGTCTGCAGCGTTTTGCCCAGCGGGTGGTTCGCTTCAGAGACTGAAGGGTATAGTCATACTCAGAAGGGTAGGGTACGCACTCATCAAAGGCCATGATGATGTCTGCACCTAAATTGTGCTGAATCTCCATAGCCCTCTCAGGGGTTATGAAGTGTGTAGAGCCGTCAATATGTGACTGGAACTCCACTCCCTCGTCTGTAATGTTTCTCAGCCTTGAGAGACTGTAGACCTGAAAACCGCCGCTGTCAGTCAGTATGGGGCCGGGCCAGTTTATGAACCTGTGGAGACCGCCAAGACGTCTGATTGTCTCATCTCCTGGCCTCAGATACAGATGATAAGTGTTGCCGAGGATTATCTCGGCACCGATGTTCTTGAGCTCTTCCGGACTCATTGCCTTTACAGTGCCCTGAGTGCCCACCGGCATGAACTGTGGAGTAAGCACAATGCCATGGGAGGTGCTCAGCACCCCTGCCCGTGCATTACCGTCCTTCGCTATGACCTTAAAGTCCATATCTCTTAGCCTCTTCGTACTCCTTCCAGAGCCTTTCTTTGGGATAGTTAATGTCTATAAAATCCCAGGGAAGTATTTCGGAGTATTCTCTTTCTCTGAAAAGATAAAAGCCAGGGTCGATTCTTGCATCCTTTAGGACCTTTTTCCAGTTTCCCGGATTTTCCATCTTAAGCAGTGGTGCCGTCAGCCTTCTGTCACCCATTGCAAACAGACCCTGGAGATAGGCATATTTTACCACATCATGCAGGATCCTGATTCCGCGGATTTTTAGTGATCTCTTTATATGCTTGAGCCGCTTCTTTACCGTCTCCATGGGGGCCATGGGATGCCACTGAAATGGTGTAAAAGGTTTTGGCACGAATGTGCTTATACTGAGAACGACCGTTCCCTTCTGGTTAAGGGCCCGTATTTTCTTTGCAAGGCTGATTATTCCCTCTATATCTTCGTCTCTTTCAAAAGGCAGTCCGATCATGAAATAGAGTCTTAATATGGAAATCCCTTCCTTAAAGATTCCCTCTGATACTGTAAGAATGTCCTCTTCAGTAATCTTTTTGTTTATGATTCTTCTGAGCCGTTCTGTACCTGCCTCAGGTGCTATGGATACACTCCTTTTCCCTTTCATGAGTTTCAGGAGTTTTAATGCTCTTTTGTTAGCTCTCAAAGAGGTGATAGAGAAATCAGCCTCGGTCTCAGAAAGTATTGCCTCTATATGTCTGTAATCAGAGAGGGACGGACCAATCAGGCCAACTCTATCTGTCATCGTCCTTAACAGTGCTATTTCCTCTTTAATATCTTCAAGATTTTTTTGACGTGGAGGATTATATATATGCCCTGCGAGGCAGAATCGACAGCTCCACGGACAGCCGCGCATTGCCTCCACAAGGGCCATATCTGAAAATTCTGTCTCAGGAGTAAAGATAGAGGGACGAACCGTGTTCTTTAAATCCCTCTCTGTGCGTTTTTTGATTATAAGGGGAGCATCTGAAATCGGTTTTCTGTTTGAGATTGTTCCGTCCTTACTGTACCCAACCTCGTAAAATGAAGGGATATAGAACCCTTCCTTCCGGGCAAGTTCCCTTAATAGTGTATCTCTTACTTCAGAGGATTTGAAGGTCTCTATGAATTCATGTAAAGCAGTATCTGCTTCACCAATGAAGACAACATCAAAAAACGGGGCAAGAGGTTCTGGATTGAAAGTGGCACAGACACCACCTAATAGCAGCAGAGGGTCATGCACGCTTCTTTTGCTCGCAAGAGGCTCAAGATTGGCAAGCCTGAGTATAAGGGGGACAGAGGGATAATCATTTTCAAAGGAGACCGAAAAGGCGATGATGTCAAAATCACGTAACGGTCTTTTTGATTCAAGGCTAAAGAGTTCAGAGCCTGTCCGATAAATCTCTCTTAAGTCCTCATCATCCGGCAGAAAAGCCCTTTCGCATACGGTGTCGGATCTGTCGTTTAACAGGCCGTAAATGCCTTGAATTGCAAGGCTTGACATACCCACATGGTATGTGTTCGGATAGACAAGGCAGACATTTACCTTCCCTCCGGGGTCCTTGTAAACGGTTCCCTTCTCTTTGGCCAGGAGGTTTTCTGCCTTTTCAATCAGACGTCTGATTATCATAGAATCATTAGTGTCCGTTAAAAATTTAATAAAGAAACTATTGTAGGGCAAGGGGTATTAATTTTGAGCGGATTTAATTTTGCATCAGTGCTTGCCGTGATGGCAAGCACGCAAAATTACCTCGCAGCAGGCCATGGATGGCCTACCACGTTAAATTGGGGTCCCCTGAAAATCGTAGATTTTCAGGGGTGTAAGTTGAGTCGAAAAATTAATACCCACTGCCCTACATCACTTACTCTGTTTATCGGACAGTAGTGTCATAGAATGATTTTACATCAAAGACTCTAAAATGTCGATAAAAAAGATGACAACACCTGCTCCCCGCTCTGATAGTCAATCGTCACATTCGGGAAGAAGGGTTGTTTTTACAGGTTCACTTTTTATATTCTTAAATGAGAAAGACTACAATCCTCGCTTGAACTATTGATGCTTACCCCCTGCATGGCAGGAGGAATACCGAAAAGGAGGTATTGGCTATGGCAAAGCCGGTCATTGATTGGGACCTCTGTGAAGGATGCGAATCCTGTGTTGCTATCTGTCCGGAGGTTTTTGAGATGCAGGATGACGGTAAAGCGCATGTAAAAAATCCCGATGCATGTGATACCTGTGATTGTCAGGAAGCTATTGACACCTGTCCTGTAGAGGCAATTAGCTGGGAGGATTAAAGACTTAATAAGGGAAAGGGAATTATTAGGTCCCTTTCCCTTTTAAGGCATCTTCGATAGCCTTTTTATTGTCCTTAAAGCCCACAAAAACCTTCCCGTTAATAACGATTGTAGGGGTTGCTAGTCGGCCATAACGAGAAGCCAGTTCATCCATGGCTTTTGGGTCTGTTGTAATATCCCTGTTCTCAAATGGTATGCCCTGTTCTGAAAGATACTCTTTCAGTGCCTGACAATCGGCTCAAGTTGGTGATGTGAATACAGTAACTCTCATTTTGATGCCTTGGCTTTGCGGGTTGTCTTTTTGGCTGTCTTTGCCTTTGCTGCCACTTTGGCCTTTCTCTTAGATGGTTTCTTGGCTTTTGTCTTCTTTGTAACGGTCTTTTTGACTTTAGCCTCAAGCTTTTTAATCTGATCGTCCATCTTATTTATTTTTTCAATAATCTTTTTTACTTTTTCATCCAAAAGGGGATTCTTTCTCTTGTCAGATGTTAATTCATAAACCCTGCCGCCAAGTTCCGTCAGCTGTACCTGTATCTTCTGCTTCAGTTCAAAGGCTTTAATCTTTTTAATGTCCGTTATGCCAGCTCATGAGCAAATGTTATGGAAGGCGACACAAAAGGCTACTAAACAGTTATGAGTCATCAATATTAATGTCACCAAAGTGAAATCTCCTGGCTGCATTTTTGCATGATTGCAGTGATGCACCATGGGGATGGCCATTTTGAAAAGTTCAACTGTCTTGTCATATACTGCACAAC
>JALUAR010000101.1:766-18151 GCA_027050975.1 Thermodesulfovibrio sp. | reverse complement strand
ACCTGGAAGAGTCTAAAATCTCCCTTATTTTTTTAAGGAGATCAATGGGTCGGAAGGGTTTTGAGAGAAAATTGATCTTTTTGTCAAGCACAAAATTTTTATGAATTGCATTGAGGGTATAACCACTGATATACAGAACCTGTCCTTTATAACCAAGCTTTTTTGCCTCTTCGTATACCTCTTTTCCGCCCTTGCCTGGCATCACAACATCCAGAACAAGGAGATCCAGGTCTGACATCCGTTCTTTAATAATGTTAATAGCCTCGTTTCCATCACTGGAGACAATAACCCTGTAACCATGTTCCAGGAGTGCATTTTTCATCATGTTCCGAACACCTTCCTCATCCTCAGCCACCAGTATGCACTCTGTTCCCGAAAGATCCTTTAGTGACACCACACTCTCTGGCATGGGCTCTACATGCTCGGAGGGTGCTACGGGGAAGTATATCTTGAATGTGGTGCCTTTGCCTTTTTCAGAATAGACATGAATATAGCCGTTATGCTGTTTCACTATACCATAAACCGTAGCCAGCCCCAATCCCGTGCCTTTTCCGACCTCTTTCGTTGTAAAGAAGGGCTCGAATATATGCCTTTGTGTCTCTTCATCCATTCCAACTCCCGTATCTGTAACTGTAAGACATACATACTCACCCGGTTTATGAACCCATGGGTGCATCTCCAAAAATTCTTCATTAAAGCTGACCGTTGTGGTTTCTATTATAAGTTTGCCTCCATTGGGCATTGCATCCCTCGCATTGGTTGCCAGATTCATTATTGCCTGTTCTACCTGGCCGGGATCGACCAGCACAGGCTTGTTATCCTTAAGAATACACTCAATTTCTATGTTTTCCGGAATGACTCTCCTCAGTATCTTTTCAAAATCCCTTATTATGGAGGAAAGATATATTACCTTGGGTTGGATAATCTGCTTTCTGCTAAAGGCAAGCAGTCCCCTTGTAAGATTGGCTGCTCGTTCCGCAGCCTTTAGTATCCCGTCTAACTGTCTTCTTAGTTCCTCATCCTCTATCTTTCTCTGGATTAAGGTGGCATAACCAGTAATTGCTGTAAGGATGTTATTGAAATCATGGGCTATTCCACCTGCCAGTAACCCTATGGATTCCAGCCTCTGTGACATCATTAGCTGCTCCTGAAGCCGTTTCTTCTCGGTTATGTCGAGAAGCATGCCTATCACAGCAGGACGGCCTTTGTAAAGTGTCCTTGCACCATACACCTCCACATCCAGGACCTCACCATCGGCTCTGACTCCCCGGAAGGTGTAATGGATGGCATCGATCCTGCCATTGAATCTTTGTTTGAGTTTTTCGTCCACCACAGGCCAGTCCGGTCTGTAGGTAAGATCCTTGGGACCCATCTTATTGACGATCTCATCTCTACTGTAGCCGAAGATCTCACAAAAACGGGGATTAACATACTTGAAGATACCGTCCTGGATTAGATAGACTCCAGCCAGAGAGTGTTCCACAAGGGAACGGAACTTGAACTCCGACTCATAAAGGGCCTCTTCCTTTTTTCTCAGTTCAAGATACCGTCTCTGAAGTTGATAAACAGCATATGAGAGAGCCAGAGATATAAGAAGAAGCAGGAGGAGATTGAAATATCTGGGCTTTCTGTACATCTTAACAAGCCTTTTTGAAGGCCACATACTTAATGCAAGGAAATGTTCTCCTATTTTAAGCCTTGTCTCTCTGATATATTTCTTGTAATCAGAAGGAGCATCGCTGTTTGAAAGGAATATAACCTTCTCTCCACTTGTAATCTTAAAGTTACAGTCGGTCTTCTCAGAAATGCTTTTCTCAATCAGGGGGATTATTTTAAAGACACCATTTACAAAACCGACGATCTCTCCATTAACCTCAACAGGATAGTATGTAGCTACACCCATGCCTCCCTGAAACAGTTTTATTACAGGAGTAACCTGCGGTTTTCTTGTTTCAAGGGCCTTTTTAAACTGTATGCGAACTGACTCTTCAGGATGTGTCAGGAGGCTTTTACCAATCGCACCACGATTATCCTCCAGGGGATAGACCCATTTAATAATGCCGTTTCGATCAACCCAGTTTATAGCCCTGAATCCACCAAACTCTTCATAGATAGGCTGGACGATCTCCAGGAAAAGTTTTTTACTGAATCGCCCTTCATAAAAGTGGTACCGTAAATGGTCAGCAAATGCTTGAAGGGCGTAAAGCCGTATGTTGATAACCTCTTCAAACCTGATCTTTGACTGCTCAATAGAGGAGGAGACATAGTTGACGAGCATATTCTCTTCATGAAGCCTGTTTGAATTCCAGAGGTACAGAATTACAAAGGTAAGGAATATGAATAAAATCAGTGGAAGCAGTCTTTTTAATTGTTTAAGCATTGTCTTTCCACTCTTGTTAGTCATCCATCCCTCCTGGAAATATTATTTACATTTTAACATGTTACTTGATTTTTATCAAAAAAATAAGGGCATCAAAATGAAAATTTTTGATATAATCTCCATTATGAGAATAATAATCATAGGCGCCGGCGAGGTAGGGTATCACATAGCACGATTCCTTTCCAGGGAGAAAGACCTGGAGGTTGTTGTCATAGACACGGACGCAACAAAGCTTCGCAGGATAAGCGAAGAGCTTGATATCTCAACTATAGAAGGACAGGGAGGCTCACCAGAGATTCTCAAGGAGGCCGGAGCCAATGAGGCGGATATCCTGCTGGCTGTGACGAACAGTGATGAAACAAACATGATAGCCTGCCTTGTTGCCAAGGCCCTTTTCAACGTAAAGAGGAAGATAGCCAGAATAAGAAATGACGAATATTTTACCAACAAAACCCTCCTTTCCAGGGAAAATCTCGATATTGACCCGGCAATTAACCCGGAACTGGAGTCTGCCAAGGCTATTATAAGGCTGATAGAGGCACCCTTTGCCTATGATGTGGAGGATTTTGAAAATGGACTCATCAAGGTTGTTGGCTTCAGGGTGGGAGAAAACTCTCTGGCAGCAGGCAAAACCCTTAAGGAGTTCAGGGAAAAGGCAAGGGAAAAGATTCTGGTAGGAATTATACAGAGGGAGAATAAGACGATTATTCCGAAAGGTAAAGACAAGATATACGAAAATGATATCATCTACATACCCGTACAAAAGGATGACCTCTTAAAAACAGCCTCCCTGATTCGCGGCGGCCTCAAAAAGGTAAACAATATCATTATCGTGGGCGGCGGACGCATAGGATATCTGGTTGCAAGAGAGATTGAGCAGAAAGACATCACAGTAAAGATTATCGAGAAGGATCCGGAAAGATGCAAATTTCTGACAAAAAAGCTGAAAAGAACCATAGTGCTACACGGCGATGGCGCAGACTCAAGCCTGCTTGAGGAGGAGAATATTGCTGATATGGATGTCTATGCTGCCATATCGAACAATGAGGAACTGAACATTATGTCATCCCTTCTTGCAAAGAGACTCGGAGCCAAGAAGGTGATTACTGTTGTTAACAGAACCGATTATATCCCTCTTGCCCACAGTCTCGGTATTGAGGTTGTTATCAGTCCACGACTGATTACCGCAAGCTCTATCCTCAGATATGTCAGAAAAGGGCAGATACTTAACCTCACAGCCATAGCAGAGGATATGGCAGAGATTATTGAAGCGGGTGTGGGCCCCACTTCCTACTTCGTTGGGAAGGCTCTGAAGGAGGCCAGGATGCCGAAATCCGCTCTGATAGGAGCGATTATAAGGAACGGAGACATTATTATTCCAGGCGGAGACGATGTGATTCAGGAGGGGGACAAACTCATTATCTTTACCCTCAGGGAATCCATCAAGGAGGTGGAAGAACTCCTGATATGAACTGGCCAGTGATTATCAATCTCTCTGGTGCTATTGTTCTTATTGTCTCGCTCTTTATGATCTTTCCCATAATTATCTCCGTTTTAAACGGAGGAAGCGATCTCAAATCCCTTATTTACTCCCTTGTTACCATGGTCTTCTCAGGCGGCATACTTTATCTGGTAACATTCAAAAAAAAGACTGAAGAACTCAGACACAGGGATGGCTTTGTGGTGGTAAGTCTTAGCTGGGCCCTTGTTGCACTTTTCGGAAGCCTTCCTTACATGTTCGAAGGCACCTTTGCCTCTTTTACCGATGCATACTTCGAGTCCATGGCCGGTTTTACCACCACCGGAGCATCTGTGATGACCGATATAGAATCCAATCCGAAAGGGCTTCTTTTCTGGCGAAGCCTGACTCAGTGGCTCGGAGGAATGGGAATCGTATTGTTCTCACTTGCAGTGCTACCCATGCTCGGTGGTGGCGGAATGCAGCTTTTCAAGGCAGAGGTCCCGGAAATTACGGTAGATAAACTCCGGCCCCGACTGATTGATACAGCCAAGTCACTCTGGTACATTTACATAACTCTGACCGTAATCTGCGCCATCCTGTATTATTCCGGCGGAATGACTGTCTATGATGCCATATCCCACGCCTTTACCACCCTTGCTACAGGCGGGTTCTCAACGAAAAACACAAGCCTTGCCTATTTCAACAGCTCCTACATAGATGCGGTGGCAACGGTCTTTATGTTTCTTGCAGGAGTGAACTACTCCCTCTATTTCTATGCCTTCAGGGGAGATATGTCGAGATTTGCAAAGAGCGACGAGTTTAAGTTCTATCTCAGGGTAACAGTTTTTGCCACCATCATAATAGCTATTGACCTGTGGCAGGATAGTTTCCCTACTTTATTGGAGTCGCTTCGTTATGCAGCCTTTCAGGCGGTCTCAATAATGACCACCACGGGTTATGCAACCGCTGATTATGAGCAGTGGTCTCCTTTTGCTCAGATACTTCTTGTTATGCTAATGTTTTTCGGCGGTATGATAGGCTCTACAGGCGGTGGAATGAAACAGGTAAGGATACTGATGATGTTCAAACAGGTATATCGGGAACTTTACCATCTCATTCATCCCAGGGCGGTGTCTGTGCTCAAGCTGGATGAAAAACATATTCCCAAGGAGATACTTGGAAGCATCTGGGGGTTTCTCTTTTTGTTCATAATAATATGGGTAGGCGGAACCCTCCTGCTTGCGGTTCAGGATATAGATATAATCACCTCAGCAAGTACCGTGATCTCCGCCTTATGCAATGTGGGTCCTGCACTGGGTGCTGCAGGGCCTGCTGAAAACTACGCATCCCTGCCCGATCTTGCAAAATGGGTGCTAATTGCCTGTATGCTTATCGGAAGGCTGGAGGTGTATACGGTAATCATACTCTTTATTCCCCATTTCTGGAAAAAGTGATATTTGTCTTATAGACATCCGGTAATCGGATTAAAAGGAGATGCCGTATTTCTTGAGTTTCAGATAGAGGGTCTTTCTATCTATACCAAGAATCTTGCTGGCCTTTGTCTGATTTCCGCCTGTCTGTTTCAGTACCTTCAGAATATACTCCCTTTCAATTTCCTGCAACGATGGGGTGGCACCGGGGTCTTCCGTACAGACCTTGTCCGTAATTGCTATCTCGGCTGGTGTTATAGTGTCGGAATCACAGAGTATCACAGCCCGCTCGATAACATTCTCCAGTTCCCTGATGTTACCGGGCCAGTTGTAACACTCAAGAATTTTCAGCGTCTTTTCATCAAAACCCTTTATATCCTTCAATACCCTTCGCCTGTACTTCTGCAGAAAGTATTCAGCCAGCGGTCTTATATCCTCCTTGCGTTCCCTCAGCGGCGGTATGGTGATATTTATCACATTAAGCCTGTAGTAGAGATCATCTCTGAACTCTCCCTTCTTAATAGCCTCTTCCAGATTTCTGTTTGTCGCCGCAATTACCCTTACATCAGCCTTAAGATTCTTGTTCCCCCCTACTCTTCTAAACTCACCTGAGTCAAGGAATCTTAAGAGTTTGGCTTGCAGGGATATGGGCATCTCTCCTATCTCGTCGAGGAAAAGCGTGCCTTTGTCCGCAGCCTCCACAAGACCATGTTTTACAGAGTAGGCGCTTGTAAAGGCACCCTTTTCATGGCCAAAGAGCTCACTCTCCATAAGGTTCTCTGACAGGGTTGAGCAGTTAAGGGCTATAAAAGGTTTCTCGCTTCTCAGGCTCTTCTTCCAGATATAGTTTGCCACAAGCTCCTTTCCGGTACCGGACTCACCCTGAAGCAGCACGGTTGAGTCTGTTGGAGCGATCTTATCGATCAGCTTAAGCAGATCTTTGTACTGACGGCTTTTACCCACAAACTGGTCAGGCCTTTCACGTCTGGTTAGCTCCTTATGTAGGATCAGATTTTCCTGCCTCAGCCTTCTGTCCTCATAGGCCCTGTTGATTACAATAATCAACTCCTCCAGTTTATAGGGTTTGGTAAGGTAGTCGAATGCCCCGTTTTTCATGGCATCAACAGCTGTCTCTACAGTGGCCTTTCCTGTCAGAACGATTATTGCTGGAGAGGCAGGATCATTACGGAGCCGCTTCATAACATCGATGCCATCAATTCCTGGCATGACTATATCTAAAAGAATCACGTCAAAGGACTCTTTTTTTAACTTCCGAAGAGCATCGTTACCATCATTGGCTGTGTCAGTGGAAAACCCCTTTCTCTGGAGTTCCCTTGAAAGGAGTCTCCTTACAGGTTCCTCATCATCCACTATCAGTACTCTTATGCTCATTGCTTCACCGGTATCTTGATTGTAAATGTTGTGCCGGAGCCCAGCTCGCTGCTTACATCCATGGAGCCGTCATGCTCCGTAACTATTCTGTGGCATATTGCAAGGCCAAGACCTGTGCCTTCACCAACAGGCTTGGTGGTAAAGAAGGGATCGAATATCCTGTTGATAATCGACGGGTCTATACCTTTTCCATTGTCTGAGATAATTATTTTAATCATTGATTCAGAGGGCTCGAAGGATGTTGCGATTCTTATTCTGCCGGCAGTGTCCATAAAATAAAAGGAGTTCATTATTATATTCATAAAGAGTTGTCTCATTGCACCGGGGTCCACCTTGGTTTTCGGGATATCCCTGTCAAGGGCAAGTTCAATGGTATGGTGATGCTTTTTTGCCCTGTAGTTTACCAGAAGTATGACCTCTTTGATCAACTCGTTAATATCGATCTGTCTTTGTGTTCCCGTAGAGGGTCTGGCAAAATCAAGCAGGCTTTGCAATATACCCTTGCATCTGAATATCTCCTTATTAATGGTATCTAAATATTCGGGGAAATCCCTGAATGCCTCAACCTGAGCAAGATCAGGCTCACGGGCCCTGTCAAGAAGTGCCTCGGAGTATCCTGCTATTATACCCAAAGGATTGTTTATCTCATGGGCAATACCTGCAACAAGAGTGCCTAAAGAGGCAAGCTTGTCAGATCTGATTAGCTGCTCCTGGAGCCTCTTCTGCTCCGTGACATCACGGAGGTAATTTACATAACCGTATATCCTGCCGTCACTGTCAAGGAGTGGATAGGTCCAGTAATGGTATGTAGTTCCGGCGGGACCTTTCAACTCTTCCGAAAGCCTGTGATTTTTTCTCATATTCCCTGTTTTCCCCTCTCCAGGATACTCTATCTTCAGCAATTTAAAGAGGTCTGCAGAGGTTTTCTGTGTTATTAATATTTCAGAGAGGGCTGTCCTTTCCGTTACAGCCCTGTTTGCCCTCAGTATTCTGCCGTTAATATCCGAAATCCAGAGCAGATCCGTAATAGCGTCAAAGGTCTTCTCCCATTCCCTCTTCTCACGAGAGATCTCCTCAAACAGGAGTGCATTTTCAATGGCTATGGACAGATGTTTGGCAATCGGCATTAGCACGGCCAGGTCCTTTTCCGAGTATTTGTCAGGCTCTGTACTGTCAAAGTTCAATGCACCAAGGGGACGGTCCTTATAAAGGGGAATACTCATTGTTGAACGTATACCCTCCGAATATAGTGCCCTGTCCAGAGGAAAGGAAATTTCCTTGGACAGATCGCGATTTATCCAGGGTTTCTGATTGATTGTGACCCAGCCCGCACTTGTACCCTCTACAGGTGCCTTCTTACCTTTTTTAAGCTCAGTCTTCAGAAAGGTATCTAAGGCAAAGATGGTAAGCCTCTTTTCTGTGCTGTCCAGTATTGTTATGCTTGCCCTGTCAAAGTCAATCATCCTTTTTATTTCAGATACAACTATTCTGAATATGTGGCCTATGCTAAGGCTGGAGTTAACAACACTTCCTATTTCGTTAATCAGTTCTATCTGTCTCATCTTTTCTCTGAGGTTCTCTATCAGACGAGCATTCTCAACAGCAACACCCAGCTGGTTTCCCACTGTGGTGAGAAACTGCATATCCAGAGAGGAGAATCTGTTTTCGATCTTGCTGGCTATGCCTAAAACACCCACCACCTTTCCCCTGGGACTGTCTATGCTCCTGACCACAAGGGGAACGCCTGCAATACTCTTGTATCCGTACTCATCGAGTCTGAGATTAGTAATTCTGGGGTCCTCGATAGCGTTTCTGACAAGAAGGGACCTTCCTGCGGAAAGAACACGGCCGATAAAACACTCGTACGGTTTTAGTGCCATTGCATCCTCAAAGATCCCGCCCTTCGTATCCTTAAAGCAGCAGAGTTTCAACTCACCGCTTCCCTCCTCTATCAGATACAGCCATGCCGCATCAATACTCATCACCTCCACCAGTGTGTCTAGCACATCCTGCATCATCTCCTTTGGTTCGAAATTCCGGCTTAATGTCTTTGAAAGGGCATTAAAGGTGTTTAACTCTCTTGTCCTCTGTTCCGCCCTCCTTCTTACCTTTAATGAGTCTGTTATGTCCTCTATGACAAAGGCATAACCTCTGGGAAGGCTCACAATAGTTATTTTTGCAGGAAATTGTTCCCTGTCTTTACGGGTACATTCTGTGTGAAACTCGACAGAATCACCGTCTCCATCTGGTAGGCTGAAAGGATATGGTATGTTTAGCAGTTTAAAGAGATTATGCCCCTTTATCTCTCTTTCATGATAAAGGAGAAGTTGACTGGAGGAACGGTTAATCTCGGTAATCCTGAAATCCCGGTCTGTCAATATCAGGGAAAGCCTGACACCATCAAAAACAGTTAAAAGAAGCTCACTCGTAGCGTCTGTCTTTAACAGTGCCTTCATGTTTAATTTTAACATATTCCCGGGGATTTCGAGGAAATTTTGCGATTCCTGGGGCCACAAAAATCTTTGATTTTTGGTGCTATTCCATTTCTGGCAAACCTTATACAAAATTCAAATACGTTCAGTCCCCACAATACCACGTTTACATTCGATTTTGGATAAATAATCCAGGGTGGGTTTTTAAAACTCGTAACGCATCTGCAGGTACAGGTTGTCATTCCTGTCAAACTGGCCGAGGGGACTCCACTGCTGTCCGCCTCCAAAAATCATCGCACCCAGGGCTAACCAGACATTATCGGAAAAGCTATACCTGAACTCTGGATTCAAGAGATAATCTCCTTCTGACAGACTCCAGAAAGAGAAATAAGATGCCTTCAGTGTCTGATGCATAAAAAGGGCGGTGATTCTGATTGTTAAAAGATCTCTGTATCGTCTCTGGGAAGGCATCCCTGTTGGCAGTGTTGCCAGGTATTCAGAATACCTGTGCATATATATCCCATAGTACTGAAGAGCTACTGTAAAATCCTCCCAGAGTTGTCTTTGATATCCAATAAGAAACCTGCTCTGGCTGTTTGGCACAAAGGGGTCAGTGCCTGATCTGTCCTGCCTTGAATCATAAAAACCTGCCTCAAGGCTTACAAGTCCCTCTGCAGCACGGCCCTGCAGACTGAATCCATACACAGAGAGTTCCGGATAAAAGAGAATCTGCCGCAAGTCCTCAGGTCTGGCCGAGGGTGTTCTGAAAAATCCCCTGTAAAAGTATACCGACACATCAACACCAGAGATGTTCCTGTAAAGTCTCAGGGCTATCTCCGTGTTATCCACTTTGGTTGCAGGCTCCTGTTCATCTCTGTCTGTGGCAGTACTCATGGGATTGTAGAGCCAGAACCTGTCTTGTCCTGGCATGTTGTTAGGCTCAAAGAAAGGGATAATAACCAGGTCTGCAGAAACAAAATCAGGATAAAGCCCGGCCTTGAATGCATCCACACCTATTTTCAGATACTCAAGGGGCCTTCCTGAAAAGTATGCTTCATAATCCTTTGGAAAGGTGTCGTTTATGAAGATCAGATCACCAAGCCCCCATGTGATTATCTGACGGCCTACTCGAATATCATAATAATCAGAGACAAAATCCAGATAAAGTTCTCTTACCGAGGCATCCGTGTCTCTGTCAATGTTGTCGTAGTAGAGGTCTGCTTTCGAAAACAGACGGAGATTGCTGCTGCTAAAATCGAGTTTAATCTGACCCCGTTGCTCTGCCCATTTGAAATCACCGCCATCAGGATTGGACTCTGATACTGAATAGGAATAATTTAATTGAAGAAATCCGTTTACGCTGAGTTCGGCTCCCTGGGCATTTCCCCAGGTAACGATGATAATAAGCAGACCATGAATCAGAATCAGTATCCTGAGTCCTGTTAAAGGAGTACGGCAGACATACATTCTATTTTATCCATCTCCTTGGTGGCATCTTCAGGAATCTTTCAGTAAAGAGACGGTCAGTGAGACCGATATCATAACTTACCTCTTTGAATACCACCTCTGTTTGATGTCCGCTCTGAACATTCCTCATCCTTCTCTTCGTCACAGTGGGTATGCCCTGGATATCCTTTATCTCCTCGGCAGTAAATACCCTGTAGAGATTACCGCTCAGGTCATAATACTCCTCTTTAAGGGGAAGAAAACTCTCCTTGTCTATCCAGGAGAGTTTGTAAGAGTAATTCACATCCTGCTTTTTGGGTATGCTCTTGACAACAAAACAGTCTCTGCCGTCTACAGATTCCTCTTTGACAAGGTCATGACGGTCATCGTCAATATCCCTTCCGGAAACATCCTCATAGGTAAAATCAGAACCTACAAAGCTTGATGTTTTGTCCCTTGCAGCTATCCTTCTGACCATATTCAGGGCAGGAATAAAGAGCCACCGGTCGTCATCCCTTTGAGGGTATTTGTATACCATGAAGGTCATTCCCTTTACATCTGCGGGTCTGTGAAAATAGATAAAGTATTTCTGCTGACCACCCGGAGGGCCGAAGTTCTTCCTGAGCATGGTCAACTCCCTGAGCCTCACCTTTCCGGAGGAGGATATGAGACGCATCTCAACCCTTATCTTCATGTCCTTTCCCGGATACAGGAATGCCTCCTGAGACTTAGCCATTATCTCCCGGGCTGTGATTCCGAATGAAAGGCCTGGACACAACAAAAGGACAATAAACACAATAAGGATATATTTACGCATAACAACCTCCAAAAGCGGTTCTTTATCTGCATGAAACCAGTGATAAAACTTATTAGGAGAGGTATGATAGAGTCTTACACGTCATTCTCGCCAGCCATCCATGGCTGGCTCCGAGGGAATTTTGCTATTTGCCTTCCACGGCAAATCTTATGCAAAATTCAAATCCGTTCAGACTCTATCATACCTCTCCTTCAATCATTGTTTATACTTCATGCCAGTCTTCCCTTGAATATCTCCACAAGTGAAGGCAGGTAGAATATTGTTGTCAGCCCTGCAAAAAGGGCCAAGGAGCCGAAAAACAGCCCTACTGTTATATACGGAGTAAGGGTTGCCAGGACAAGGGGAAGAAAACCCAGACCCACTACTATGGCGTTTCTTGCAATAGCAATAGTGGGTTCTCCCTCTGTGGTCCATAGAAGTGAGTCTCTGTAACTTCCTGTTTTGAGGTATCTCTGTCTGAAACGCTGACAGAAATGGATTGCGAAATCGATTCCGAGCCCCAGGGTGAGGGTGGAGCAGACAGCTATGGGCATGTCATAGTCCTTGCCAGCAAAGCCGATTATTCCGTAACTGAAGACAATGGAAAATGTAAGGGGTAGCATGGAAATAATGGCCCACCAGAAGGACCTGAACTGTATTAAAAGCAGTATGAATACAACCCAGTAGGAGCCTACTGTGGCCTTAAGCATACCTTTAACCATCAGTTTCTGCCACACGATATTTAGATACGGAAGGCCGGACCATTGAATCTTAACCCCTTCTGGCAGAGGGTTTTCTTTAATATATTTGCTGACAGATTCCACTACAGCAGTCATATCCCTGTTGTCGCCCGAGCGTAGCTGTACCCATACATTGGCCTTACGGAAATCATAATCCACAAGATTGTCCAGCTCATCCGGTTTGCTTGACATGAGAAGAAGAAAGAGATACTGTCCGATGGTCTCCTTCCTGTCAGGTATCTTATTGAATTCCTTATCCTCGTCATGAAGCACATAGTTTATCCTTTTTATCACATCAGCCACGGAGGTGGTCTTGCCTACTAAGTGATGCTCCGCTAAGTATTTCTGTAAAGCCTCAATATATTTCACAACCTGGGGCTCTTTTATTGAATCAGCATCCTTGCCTTCAAAAATAAGGTATGAGATATATGTTCCGCCTATTATCCTGTTCAAAACAGTGTCAGCCACCCTGATGGGATGGTCCTTCTTGAACCACTTCACGGGATTGTCATTTACCCTTAAAGTGGTAACCCCATATATAGCCACTGCAAGAAGCAGCACTCCCGTGGTTACAACCAGTCTGCTCCTTTTCACTGACAGTCTGGTAAAGGCAGAGAGGAGCCTGCTTTTTTCGTTTCTACCTTTAATCTCTTCAAGCCGGCGGGGGTTAATCAGCATCAGAGAGGCAGGTACAAGGGTAATGGTGAGAAGCCATGCAAACATGACACCAAGGGCCACAAAAAGACCAAATACTCTCACAGGAGGGATCTTTGCCCATGCAAGATTGGCAAAGCCAACGGCAGTGGTAAGGGATGTATAAAGCATGGGTTTGAAAAGCTCCCCGAATACCTCTCTGAGCACCCTGGCCTTGTCCTTCAGCCGGGGGTATTTCTCATAGAAGTCACTTAACACATGGACACTGTCGCACACAGCTATGGGCATTAAGAAGACAGGGATCATGGAGGACATTATGTGAACTGTAAAACCCATACCTATCATGGCCCCCATTGTCCACAGGACTGAGAGCATTGCCACAACCATTGCCGGCAGAACAAGGGTAAGCCTTCTGAACATGAACCACAGCAGAATCATAAGAAGTCCTCCGGCAAGGGGGGCAACAATGGCCATCTGTTTAAACATCTCGGCACCAAAGGTGTCCTCTGCCAGTGGCAGGCCTGCCATGTAGTATCTTTCCGGCCCTTTCATAGAGGAGTAAATCCTTCGAATCTCCTCTCCCACCTCATGGGCTATCTCTTTGCTTACTATAGGTATGTAGATGGCAGCACCCTTACCGTCCGAGGATACAAGCCTGTCCCTGAACAGGGGATTGTCAAGAACCTCTCTTTTAAGTCTCTCTACATCTTCGGGTCCCTGGGGAATCCTTTGTAGAGGCGGTCTTACTATAAGGGTTCCATCTCTGGCAATCACATTGTTTGTGGCTGAAAGGCTAACTATATCGTCAGCCACAACGCCCTTTATTCTTTTTACTCTATCGGTAATCTCGGAGATCTTTTTGAGGGTATCGGGATTAAAGATCCCGTCATCCCTGACGATGCCAAGGACAATCATTTCATTGATTCCGAACTCCTTCTTCACCTGGTTATGAAATACCCTCACAGGCTCATCAGGAGAGAGCATGTTTTCCGGGTCAGTATCAATCCTGACCTTTGGAAACTGAGAGGCAAATATGATTGTTATGATCAGGGTGATGAAAATAACAGTTCTTGGACGCTTCAGTGAAAACTCAATGATCATTGTTCCTCCATTTATGGTAGCTGAGTGAGTCCTCTCTTTATCTTCCAGAGGAAGTATTTCTCAAAGGCAGTTTTGAGCCATTTGTACTGAATACCTGCCTTAAGTTCCGCCTCCTGTCTGGGTGGAAGCACCGGGTCGGCCTTCATCATTGCAGCTGTATCACCCATATCCATCAGACATATTGCATCAAGCGATTCAACATCAGGTGGTTCCTTTCCGGTAATATCTGAAACAAGCATCTTTGCCGCATGTTTTGCCATTTTTACAGTCATGTATCCTGTTTTAGGCAGTCCCGTTGGTATGGGAGTCTGCTCTGGAGGAGCCATGGCAACGGCTACTCCGACAGAAAAGATATTTTTGTAATCTTTGTGTCTGTAATGCTCATCCACAGGTATAAAACCCTTGGGATTGCCAAGATGAAAGACAGCCTGCACACCTGACATTGGTGGAGCAAACATTGCCAGTTTGAATGGCAGTTTAGTACCATCCTTAAGCCTCACCTCACCGGGAGTAAACTCCTCCACAGCCATATTTGCAATCACCTGAATCTCTCTTTCGGCAAAGGAATCCTCCATGATCCTCTTTGAATTGGCAAGCCCTCCCATACCGAAGTGACCTATATATGGTTCTGAGGTGACAAAGGTAATTGGGACCTTATGACGGATCTTTCGTTTTCTGAGTTCGGCATCTATCTCAAAGGCATACTCATAAGGTGGACCGAAACAGCTTACACCTTGAACAGAACCTATAACCACAGGGCCCGGATCCTCAAGAAACCTCCTCCATGCCTCATTGCATCTCAGGGCCTGCTCCAGGGTGAATATACACTCTGTATAACCTTCCTCTGGACCAAGTCCGGGAACAGCCGAGAAGACCAGTGCAGGGCCTGTAGCAATAACAAGATAGTCATAATCAAGTTCTCTTGAGAGGGTATGAACCTTTGATGAATCAGCGTCAACCCCCTTTGCTTCTTCATGAATAAACTCTATCCCCTTAGGTTCCAGGATTTTCTCAAGATAGAGGGAGATTTCCTCCGGTCTCCTCCAGCCCATTGCCACCCATGGCAGAGAAGGAATGAATATAAATCTGTCCAGATCAGAGACAACGGTAATTTCGGCATCTTTGCCAAGGGTCCTTTTCAGCTCAAAGGCTGTGGTCAGCCCACCGAAGGAACCGCCAAGGATCAGTATTTTTGCAGACATCGTTACCTCCCCAAGAATTTTTTAAAACATACCTATAACCTTGTCCTCTTGAGCCATCATATCCACAAGCTGTCCCCAGTCTATAACCTTGATTCCGCGTTTTATGTCATCAAGGCCTCTCATCTTCAAATCCTCCTCAACTGCATAGGCAGTGCCGCAGAATCCGTCCAGCATTTCGTTAACAGCGAAATATACACCGTTTTGCAAAAGCACGATGTCTGCTGATGCATCTCTTGCAATCTTCAGGCCCCTCTTTCCCTCTTTTGTTTCAGGACTGTTCTTTATAAGAACAAGCATTGTTACCTCCTAAAATATCATTGTTTTATCGGCCTCTTTAACTGTCTCCGATATCTCGTAACCATTAACCACTTTGATATTATCAAGAATGTCATCCGTGTCAAGCCCGACCTCTCTCAGCGAAACCTTCTCCACAAGGACATCACAACCCATATCCATCAGATCGGTTACTGCCTCTGCCAGATCCGTATAACCGGAATTACCAACATCCTGCCCTTTTTTTGTAAGAAATACTCCATCATCAACAAGCACCAGAGTCACCTCAATATCCTCACTTAGTGCACCCATGGCATGCCTGACAGCCTCGGCTGCCTGTATATCACCGTATGGGGGTTTTGTCAAAATCACAGCAAGCTTCATTCTTTCCTCCTTTCAAGGTATCTCAGGGATGACTGGCAAGACTAAAGATTAATCCAGACATCCGTTGTCTTCATGGTCTGAAAAAGACCCTTCAGTGAGCCCATCTCTGTTCCTTCAAGATAATCATCCTTCGCAGCACGGCGATAGTTCAGGCACCCTCCTCACAGATAGACCTTTAGTCCCTTTTTAATAAGCTCTACAAAGAGGTCTCCGGCATGGGGAAGACCCTTTGCCTTCTGTCCTTTGAGGAAACAGTAAACTCCGTCACCTGAGGCTATGAGATTCACATTGTGACCTTTTGAAAGGGCATGTTCGGAGATTCTGACTGCTGTCAGGGTGTTTTCGCTGTTGTAAGGTGCGGTGGTTAGAAAGATTGTAAATGTTTTTGCCATGGCATCCTCCGAATTAAAATAAATCGTTTAAATAAACGATTCTTGTTGTTATTAATGTCTCCTCTTGCCAGGATACTTTCCCTTTTTTGTTACAGGACAACATGCAGGGGCAGGCAGGGACTCCTCGTAATCCCTGCTGAGAACCTCAAGCAGGTCTGGCACGATAGGGTCAAGTAAATAGTAACACCTGAGCCTTCCATCCATGTAATAGTCAATTAATCCGTGATTCCTCAACAGGGTAAGATGCTGTGAGATGTTCGGCTGGCTGATCTCAAGAAACTCCTCGAAATCACTGACACATTTTACACCCTTTGTGAGTTCGGCAAGAATCCTTATCCTCACGGGATGACCGATTACCTTTAATAATTCTGCCTGTTTTCCAATGGGACGCATATTTATATTCGAATATTAGCATATTTTAATCCTTTTGTCAACTCAAAAATTCCTATCAAAAGTTCCCTCAATTTTTAACCTGGCCTGAACATTACTTATCTCCTCCCCTGAAGGGACTCGGTGAGAGTAATGATCTGAACAGGCTTAAACACTGATCAAGACTGAAACCACGGATTCAATAAAGACAGGTTTACCTCTCAAACTATCTTTTAAACATTCTCCTTAAAAAACTCCCCCTCAGGAGAGGGAGGAAAATGGTGGGGTTGTTATTCCTGCTATCATTTAAACAAAATGTTCCCCCATTAGTGTCAGGTAAAAAATTATTGATATAAACTCTACAGAGAGCAGGGAGTACTAATTTTGAAGAGATCCTTATATTTCGTCTAATAGCTTCTTTCGCAATGAATCCATTTCACTTATCATCTCTTCAGCAAGTCTTACTGAGTCATCTGCTTCTTCAGAAGTTGTTATATCAAAATCACCATAGTCAATGTCTGATCTTCTTGAAAGAAGGCTCTTATAATTTTTTATCAACTGCACTGGCAAAAGCCCTGGCTTAACAAATCTAAGACTGAGCATGGTTATAACTCCCTCATGGGTTTCGGGATTTGATCCCTCTAATATAAGCAATGCTCTTGCTGCATTTAATACTGCATAATATGCCCTGTTTATGGCGGTTTTGAGTCTATCCTCGTTAAGATTTGCTCTTGCATCATCAAGAAACTCATATGCCTTTTTGATCCTTATCTCACTTAATGCCTTTTTGTCTTCCCTGGAAAGGGTCATAGAAGAACTCCTTCTCTTTCAATACTTTCGTAAAAAGGTGTTTTATATCTCTTTTCTTTCTCAAAGGCTTTCAGATCCTTCAGTACTGGTGAGAATGAAAGACCTGAGACCATCTCTTCCTC
>JALUAR010000101.1:0-756 GCA_027050975.1 Thermodesulfovibrio sp. | reverse complement strand
CCTTTTCTATTTGAGGGTCTTTGTCTTTAACAATAACCATTAAATCAATGTCTGACCACTCCTTATAATCCCCTCTTATCCTTGAACCGAAGACGATTATAGAAATAATCCTATCAGGAAATCTTTCTTTTAATTTCCTGCTAATAATATTTAGCCTTTCCATGATATGAGAAAACATTTCATTTAATTTTAGCATACTTCGGTGATATCATACAGGATTCTTGGAAACTCCAGAAGCACTGATCAACAATTGCTGGATGCTATAAAAGGTGTAACATAGAGACTTGTATCTGATGTTTCACTTTTGGAGCAGGAGACATGGAAAAAGTCTCACCGTCAATCAACTTCCATCGCTCCTGAACAATGTAATATCTTGGATATTGTAGTCATCTTCATTATTTCTTCATAACTCTGTGTTACTTTTAAATCAAGAAAGGGATCAATACCAATTTTTATGACTCATTCACCCCTCCCCACCTCCCTCTGGACAGCCAGGCTGTCCCCACCTGGCTGTCCCATTTCTAAACATCACAATGCATTACAGCCATGAATTCCCGATAAATCGATTGATTTTTCAAGCCACAAACCTGAGCTTTGATTGAGCTACTCTTAAGATTGCTGATTGACTCTTTAGTCAGGCGTGGTATTCCCTTTCGTCTTAACTTACACCCCGGAAAGTCTGGCGACTTTCTGCCCCCTTTACATTGGTGGGCTTCCGAGGGGAAAATCACGCCTCACCATCCAGGTGAGGCCTAT
>JALUAR010000100.1 GCA_027050975.1 Thermodesulfovibrio sp. | reverse complement strand
GACTGATACAGGGCAGGTGGAGAAATCCTGTGCCGATACTCAAGGCTAATGCCTATGAGCTTAGACAGATATTTAACAGAAAATTCTATAGCCAGACACAAGATTCTTGATATGTGCCCAAACCCCAGCCCAAACCACCTCCTCTTCAGTGCCTTGAACTCCTCCTGCTCCTGCTCCGTCAAAAGCCCCTCATACTTCCACGACTTCCACCGCTTCTGCCCCTTCCCAGACTCCTGTCCTGCCGCCTCCTTTTCTGAAACCCCTTCAGACACTCCCTTCAAGACCCTTTGAACCTCTGCCTCTGTATTCTGCTTCTTTGGTCCCTCAAGCCCCTCCGCCTTCTCACAGGAGAGTATAAAACCTGCAATGAATAAAAACATTGCTATGAATACAATTGTCCTATTCATCTTATTCCTCCAGTGGATTTATTTGAATACTCTGGTGTGCAAATACCTGATTGAATAGATGTTTTCCCCTCTCGTTCCTTCTTCCCTCCTGCTTACCCCTTGGGCAGGTTTAAATCTTTTAACATATTTCATTTTCAGATTTCAAACCTTCGTTGTGTAACTATGTAGAGGGGGCACCGAATATAAATCAATATTCCTATTTAAAAATTACACTTCCTAAGTGCAATTTTTGTGTGCAAGGACTATCTCTTCTCTTGATGCCTGCCCATGCCCATAGGCCCAGTCTGAATACATACTCGTCACTATCACTTCCCAGCACCATAGTCATACATCAACATCGCAGGCTGACCATTGGCAGTACGTCTTAAAAGAATAGTTGACTTGTCAGGATAATCCATGAAATATCCATCTATGTTGATATTCGGGGTTGCTGTTGTAAGCCCGGCAAGCACCGGCTGCCAGGTGTCTATATAGGCAGACCTGTAAAAACAACTCTGGTCTTCTACCCATCCATAGCCTGTAAGTGGCTTCCCATCTGGTGTGGGAAGGATAGAATACTCATAACCATGTTGATAGGCAAAGACTATGTGTGTTTCCTCATTATGAAATCTACATACTTCCTAACCGTCACCGGTACTGGGATAGAGGACCGTTAGAAATATGCGGGATGGAGGCATTACAAGTATGCTGCCTGAATGCCCGATCTTTGAGCGGAGAAGAAAGGCAGCTATATTAATAAAAACTACTTCCTTACGCGACAAACAATCCCCGACCTTTGGTCGGGGTGTTTGACTTAAATTCCTCCGTCTCCTGTGCGGAGAGTTTCAATTGCTGCCGGATACAGACAAAAGTGCTACGCTACAAGAGGATCCTTGATCCCTGCCTCTTCAAAGCCCTTCTGCCGAAATCTGCAGCTATCACACCTCTGACAGGGCCGTCCGTCAGGCAGGGGATCGTAACAACTCCATGTAAGTGAATAGTCCAGCCCAAGGGAGAGACCCTTCTTTATTATCTCGGCCTTGGTAAGATAAAGAAGGGGAGCCTTGATACGAAATCTTATTTTCCCCTCAACAGAGACACGTGTTGCCAGATTAGCCATCTCCTCAAATGCCTTAAGATACTCGGGGCGGCAGTCGGGATAGCCACTATAGTCAACTGCGTTGGCACCGATGAAGATTGCCTCGGCCTCAAGAACCTCGGCCCATCCGAGGGCAAAGGAAAGAAAAATAGTATTTCTGGCAGGCACATAGGTTATGGGAATTGAGCCATCACCTGACGTAGACTGGTCTTTTGGAACCTCAATCCCCTTGTCCGTTAGCGCTGAACCGCCAATTTCTCTGAGATCAAACCTGATAATAAGATGTCTTTCTACCCCTAGACTATTGGCCACAGCTTTTGCAGCCTCAAGCTCCCTTCGATGCCTCTGTTCATAGTCAAAAGAGAGGGCATAACAGGCATATCCCTCGGAGCGGGCAATTGCAAGGGTTGTAGAGGAATCAACCCCTCCGCTCAAAAGCACAACTGCCTTTTTTCCGTTACCAGATGTCATCATCCGTCTGAGGAACTCCATCTGCTCCGGCACTGAAAAGTCTGTAGTAGTTTCCTTCAACTATATAGAAATAATTTTTACCCCAGGGATCCCTTAAATTCTTTTGTGGCAATTCCTCGGGATAGACGCCATGAGTTAATCTATACTGCTCTATGAGTTCCCTTAGATATTCCAGATGGCTGATAGCCTGAAGAGACTTCCTCACATTAAATGCCTCTCCATGGAATGAGAAAAGGGATGAAAAAAAGGCAAAAAGAATAACCAGGGGAACAAGGTAATTAAGTACAGTTGGGCTAAGCAGTCTCTTCCTTGGGGATTCCTTCTGTACAACTCTGGTCTCCTCCACAGGTTCTATAAAACCACGATCCAGAAGGGAAACCAGAATCTTGGAAGCTACAAAATCATCCAGCCCGGAGACATCCACAATGGTGCTGACATCACTCTCTCCATCAACAAGGTTAAGAATCTCTCTTTCTTCGTCACTCAGTTCATCCTCAGCCTCGGCTGCCTTGGCAGTCTTCTTAAAAACAGTCTCCACCGTAAGTATGCCTTCTATTACCGACCATTCATCGATTATTCTTAAGCCCTCCATAAGTATATGCTGAGTATCAAGGGAGATTCCAAGCTCTTTATCAATTGAAACACTCTGAGGCTTAAACACATACCATCCTGTCTTCCATGTAAAAAGATGGACTATCTGGTCAACGATATGTTTGGTAACGATCTCCTTCAGTTCCTCCTTCGAGACAAACCCATGCTTGATAAGAAGGTCACCGAGCCGCTGTTTTGTCTCTTTTTGCTCATTAAGGATTTTGTTAAGTTTTGCTTCATCAATTAATCTCTTTTTTATGAGCAGTCTCCCAAGGCGGTGTTCTTCCGGTCGCCTCTTTGACTTGACCGAAAGAATGTTACCTTCGTGAAAGTATATTTTGACCGAATCAAAGGGACAATCTATCTGCAGTACACCTGTCTTCTTTTGGTAGTAAAGAAGCTGAAATATATCGGCAAGCCCGAACTCTTTAATGGAACCTTCTAAAGCCATCCCTTTCTGATCCTCCCCCTTACAGATAATACACTGAATATATACACAAGCGTTGCTGCAATGAAAGCAATAATCTTAAGCCATGAATTGCTTTCAGGATAGATATTGAGCACGAACACCCCGGAAACAAATATCATGACAACAAAGAAGATGAATCCGAACAAAAACAATACCCCTCGCATAACATTTTCCGTTCCCATCAATGCAAATCCGGGAATAATAAAAGAAAGGATGCTGAGGAACTGTCTTCGTCTCCTCTGATAGTTATATGAATTGAGTAATCTCTTTACACGCTCCGAAGGATCGGTCTCAAATGTAACCAGGCTTCTGAAACACTCACTGCAAAGCCCTCCCCAGTAAAGCCGTCTCTCACATTTAAGGCAATACACCTTTCCACATTTCGGACACCTTTGAGCAATCGTTCTCTCTTTTCCACGTATAATGAGAAGCACAGACAATATTAACACATAGACTGCAAAAAACATCTGTCGAGATTTAAAACCAAAATAGGCCATACTTTTTTGCAAAAACAAAATCATAAGTTCGCTCTTTCTTAATTGTTCAGACATGGGTTCAACATACTTTGTATCAGACCACAACTCTCTGAATCTTGTCACTCTGGCAAAGTCCAGACCCACAGCCTTAACAAAATAGCTGTCGCCTTCGGAAAAATTCAGCCGCTCTCTGGCGATAATACTCAGGTTGTAATAGGCTGATGCGATAGGCTTTATCTTCAAAGCCTCTCTGTATAGGGCTTCTGCATTATCATACTGATTTAGCAGAAAATAGCAGTTACCAAGATTCACCAAGACCCGCTCATCCTTTTTTTCACGGGCCAGATCCTCATAAACAGGACGTGCATCTGTTACGTAGCCTTCCTTCTGAAGTGCAAGGGCATATGAAAACTTATAGGTAAAGCCTTCTGTATTCTTTAGTCTGTCTATAGCATAGATGTTACTTCTGCCCAGATTAACAGCTGCTGTTGCCCTTATTTCCGGAGAAATCATCCCTCTTAGATATGAGTCAAGATATCCACCTATAAGCATACTTAAAAGCATTAAACCAAACAATATCGGACCTATTACATACCCTCTCTTTCGTATTTGGAATGAAGAAAGAAAGAGTATTCCTGCCAATGCAAAATACACACCTAAAAAAGACGGTATCAGCACGCCAAGGAAAGCCACCTTTTTGGGATCTTCAGTAATCTCGTGTATAAAAAGAGGAATATCAATGGGCAGACGTACCACAGCAAAGATCACGATGAGTATCGGAATGCTGAAGGAAAAGGTTGCCAGCACAATAGCATAGAAATTAAGAAAATGCCAGAAGTCTTTTATAGAATAACGGATACCATTGAAAAGATGTTTAAAGGATAAAAATGTATCTTTAAGTCCCTTGCCAAAGGTATGTCTGAAAATCAGGAAGTGTGCCCTTGGATTGTCAGGATCTATCTTCAATGACCTCTGGATCAACTCAATCGCCTCTGTTCTGTGTAACTCTTCGGCCTTTTTGAGAAGAAGATGGGAGTAAACCCTTGGTGTCTTTAGCGCGTTTTTAGGAGAAATTTCTGCTGAAGAAGGAATGTTCCCCCTCAATGTAAAAAGAAAAGCAAGTAGTAGAATAATAGCGATCTTCTTCAATAAGCCCTCCGCTGCTTAACTGCTTCTGCCTATTCTGGGCTCGCTACCCTCCAGCAGCCTTTTAATGTTTGCTCTATGTTTTAAAAATATGAGTCCAGTTATAACAAAACCAAGAACTACTCCAGACTTGTCTATATGAAAGATTATCATATTTAGTGGCAAAAGTGCAAAAGAGACAAGGGCTGCAAGGGATGAGTATCTGAACACAAAAGCCATAAAAAGCCATAAACAGAGGGTCAGTAGCCCCACAAAAGGGGCATAGGCAAAGACCACTCCCAGAGATGTAGCAACGCCTTTTCCACCCTTGAACTTGAGATAAACGGAAAAATCATGCCCCAGCACCGAAGCGGCTCCAGCCATGGCCACAAAGGCTTCCGATCCACCGGCAAGCTTCATAAGGAGCACAGCAAAAGTTCCTTTGAGCAGGTCGCCAAGGAGCGTAAGAATGGCCTCCTTTTTTCCTACAGACCGCAGCACATTGGTTGCCCCAATATTTCCGCTTCCCACCTTTCTGAGATCAACCCCTTTAGTCTTTGCAAAAACCACCCCAAATGGTATGGAACCAACCAGATAGGATATTATGAGAACAATTATATGCTCTGCTGTCATCATATCACCTCACATCTGTCATTCACATTACAGACTTCCAGAAGGAAATTGTATATTGAACACCTGAGACAAGGGCAAGTATAAGTGCTATCCAGATCATAACCGTACCCGGGATATAAAGATTGATACCGAAGAGATTGTCACCAAGTATAAGACATATGATAGCCACTATCTGTGCCGTTGTCTTAAACTTTCCTCCCATCTCTGCCGGTATGATTATCCTTTTGGTAAGAGCCGCCACCCTGAGGCCGGTAACAAGAAACTCTCTGATTATTATTACTGTTGCAACAAAAACTGACAGTCTTTCCATATCAACCAGAAGAATCAGGGCAGAGATGACAAGGAACTTGTCAGCAATCGGATCAAGAAGAATGCCAAACTTGGTAATCTGCCCCGTCTTTCTGGCAATGTAGCCGTCAAGAAAATCCGTTAGTGATGCCAGGGCAAAAATAGTGGCTCCGAGAACAGGCATTTTAGGAGCTACCACAAGAAAAAGGGGAATTGAAAATATCCTGCTAAATGTAAGGATCGTTGGAATATTAAGCCTTATTGTACTCATTTATTATTCCTTCCCAAAGACCTTTCGCTTTCAGTATGAGATCTGTCACCTCTCTGACAGCACCTCTGCCTCCACGCTCACGGGTAATCAGAGATGCATATCTTTTTGCATCCTCTGCCGCATCGGATACAACCACCGGAAGCCCTACCTTTGTTAGCAGGGGGATATCCACAATATCATCTCCGATGTATGCAATCTCCTCATCCTTCAGACTGTATTTCTTCTTAATCTCATCATAAGCAATTCTCTTGTTAAAGCATTTCTGATATACCTCTTTTATACCTAGTTCATGAGCTCTTCTTTCAACCACCCTTGAATGTCTTCCCGTAATAATTGCCACATTAACACCATGTCTGATAAGAACCTTTATTCCATGACCATCACGCACATGAAAGGACTTGAATTCATTGCCTTCATTGTCAAGAATTATCCTCCCATCTGTAAGCACACCATCCACATCGAGTATAAGGAGCTTTATTTTGCGAGCCCGGTTCATTACCTCTTCTGTTATAAATCCGTTATCCATGGCACAGATATTATTTCATGACAAGGCCCAAAGAGACAAGCCCCCTGCTATTGAAGGAAATCGCCAGTTGACTCAAGTCAGCTTTAATAGGGTTGGTAAGAGTTTTATCGGCTTTTTGAACTATCTCCCTTTCCGGCACGATCTTTTGTTATAATTTTAGATAAAAATTTTACCTGATATAATTCCAAAAAGGAGGTAGTGTATCTTGAAAAGGGTATTAAGCGGTATGCAGCCAAGCGGATATCTGCATCTGGGCAATCTGATGGGAGCTTTAAGCAATTGGGTAAGATTGCAGGATAAATACGAATGCTACTATTTTGTGGCAGACTGGCATGCCCTTACTACAAACTACGCAGATCCAACTGTCATAAAGGAGTATACAAAGGACCTTTTGATGAATTTTATTGCCGCAGGTCTTGATCCTGAAAAATGCACCATTTTTATACAGTCAAGAATCCTGGAGCATGCAGAACTCCACATTCTCCTAAGCATGATCACACCCCTTGGCTGGCTGGAACGTGTTCCGACATATAAAGAGAAAAAGGAAGAGATAAAGGATCGTGACCTTGGAACATATGGCTTTTTCGGATATCCTGTTTTGCAGTCTGCCGATATCCTTATCTACAGGGCCTCCTATGTACCTGTAGGTATCGACCAGGTCCCACATCTGGAGATAACAAGGGAGATCGCACGAAGATTCAACTATCTATATAAAACAGATGTATTACCTGAACCTGAACCACTTCTGACAGAATATCCAAAGGTAACCGGACTCGACGGCAGAAAGATGTCAAAAAGCTATGACAATGCAATCTATCTAAATGATCCACCAGAAGTTGTGGAAAAAAAGATTCTGACCATGGTTACCGACACACAGAGGATGAGAAGAACCGATCCGGGAGACCCTGAGAAATCACCTGTATATCAGCTACATAAGGTCTTCTCAACGAAGGAGGAACTGGAAGAGGTTGCCGAAGGTTGCCGAACTGCAGGTATTGGTTGTATAGACTGCAAGAGAATTCTCATAAAGAATGTCTTCAAGGTTCTTGAGCCTCTGTGGCAGAAGAGGAAGGAACTCTCTGACAATCCATCCATTCTTGAAGATATTGTAAACAACGGGGTTGAAAGGGCACAAAAGGTAGCCAGAGAGACAATGCAGCTTGTAAGGGATGCTATGGGGATGTATTAGTCTTTCCCTTTTTTATCCTCAACCAGTAGCACTCCGAAGGGCATACATCTGAGTGATGAGTGCAAGGCTCCGGATGTATAACCACCTTACATCTGGGCAGTCTCTGTGTCAGTTCTCTTTCGATACTGTCCATTGTCTTATGAGTGTCCGCAATACTTTCGTCACGACAGACTGTAAGGTGAAGATCAATATGTCTTTCGCTACCAGCCTTGCGCGTTCTCAGATCGTGATAGTCCTTAATAAAGTCACTATGTGCATCAAGCACCTCATGAATTATCCTAAGTTCCTCCTCCGGAAGGGCAATATCAAGTAGCCCCCACAAAGAGCGTCTGAATATTGATACACCCTCGGATACAATCATCGCTGCCACAATCACGGCAAGTATGGAATCAATAAAGGTGAGGCCGGTAAGGACTATCAGGATAAGCCCTGCAAAGACCGACAGGTTGCTGTATACATCCATACGCAGATTCCTTGCCTCAGCCTCCAGGGCTATGGAATCTGTCCTTTCAGCCACTTTATGCAACAGGCGCGAAACAGTAAACTTTACTACTGCAGAAAAGGCCATAACGGTGATACCCACCATTGGAATTGAAATACTTTTTCCATGAATCACCCTGCTTATTGCTTCATATACAATGAATAGGGCTGCACCAATAATGAGCACAGCCTCTACCATGCCGCTTAAGTTTTCAAACTTTCCGTGGCCAAAGGGATGTTCTCGGTCAGCAGGCTTTTCAGCCTCCCTGACACTGAGATAGGCCATTAAAGAGGCAACAATATCTATAGCGCTGTTAAGGGCCTCAGAGAGAATGCTCACACTGCCTGTAATAAAGCCTGTTATACCCTTAACAATCACCAGTACTGTATTTGAGAGGATTGAGATTGAGGCGGCTTGCTGCTTATTCATACTATTATTTATATTTCCCAAATCTATCGGTAACGATACAGAACGAGCTACCTTTAGACAACTATGGATTTAAGGGCTTCCAGAAAGATATCATTCTCTTCAGGTGTGCCAATGGTCACCCTCAATGCGTCCCTGACCAAAGAGGTCATATCTCTGACAAGTACACCCTTTTGAAGGAGTTTCCTGTGTACTGAAGAGGCATTCTTTATTCTGAAGAGAATAAAGTTGGCCTCAGAAGGAAATACCTTCAGCAAAGGGAGGCTGCTTAGCTCTTTAAATACCCTATCCCTCTCCCTGCAGATAATCTGGACGCTCCTGTCAATATCGGCATAATTCCTGAATACCTCCTCAGCAATACTCTGAGAAAGGGCATTAACATTAAAGGGAAGTCTTACCCTATCGACTGCCTCGATTATATCTTCCGATGCTATCAGGAATCCGACTCTGAGGGATGCAAAACCTATCTTGCTGAGCGTACGCATAATAGCAATCCTTTCAAAATCCCTGAGCAGCGGCAGCATCCCCCTTTTACTTGCAAATGCCTGGTATGCTTCGTCTATCACTACTATACCTTTTGAGGTGTCAAGAATCTTTAGCATCCTGTCAGTTGAAAAACAGTTCCCGGTAGGGTTATTTGGTGAACTGAGAAAAATAAGTTTCGGTCGGTAGTTTCTGATTGCCTCTATCATTTTATCCAGATCAAGATCAAACTCCCTGTCCAGAGGAACCTCTACGGTCTTCTCACCCAGGGCCCTTGCAATTATCCCGTACATGCTAAAAGTTGGAGTAGGATACAGCACTGGTCCGCCAAAGGTTGTTATAAGATAATATATCAGTTCGTCAGAGCCATTACCAAGGAGCAGATTCTTTATCCCCACCCTCCAGCGCTTCGAAGCAGCCTTCTTCAATGCCTTTCCTTCCGGGTCAGGATATCTGTTGGTCTGAATTTTCTCAACAGCGGAGACAAAAGCAGGAAATCCGTAAGGGCTTTCGTTTGCATCAAGCTTCACCCTGCAGGGGATCTCCTTTGCAGCATAAGCCTTGAGGGTTCTGATATTACGTCTTAGTAGTCTTTTTATATCCATTAAATTAACCAGCCGGTATCTTTTGTAATTAGGGGTGTTTTAAATTTACCAAGATGAGAAAGGATTTGTCAAAGGAAAGATCCGGCTAAATCCTTTTAAACAATCTATCCTTCAGGAATTTGCTAATCCTGTATGGCATATCTCCTCTGAGAAGATAGTATTCCTTTTTCTTTTTATCCTCATAAAGATTGAGGACTATCTCTTCATCGGCTTTTATAATAATCTTTCCCACATGGTCTGCCGACTCCGGAAGTCTGTCATTGTCAAGAAAGCCCGAAGCTCTTATGCTGGAAATATCCTCAAGATAGTCTTTAATCGCATCATCTGCCAATGGCGTCTCTCTGCCTTCGGTATCCACCCTTACCCATTCCTTTTCTCTCTTTATATATGAGTAAGATTCATCACCATACTTCCACTGGACTTTCTCTATCGTGGAAGGTTCCAGGGAAAGAATGGTTCTGTCTCTGAATGCATATTTGCCGGAAGGCAGACGGTCGGCAAATTTAGCATTAACAAGGTAAACCGTCGCTTCATCATCAGGACGGATATATATTAACGAATATCTTGGCCCCCTTTTACCAAGCAGGAAGCGACGGGACTGACCATTCTTAGTGCTAATTTCAAGATAGTCTCCGTTACCATTTATTCCGAACTCATTGTATCGACTCTTATTGTCTGTTATGGCATTCTCAAGCACTGTCTCCTTCAATGCATTAAGAAGGGCCTCAACCTTTTCACTGTCTGCAGGCCAGTCTTCCGGGGCGGCTATTCGCCAACTTCCGTTCCTTCTGAGGAGTCTTATCAGATTATCCCCTTTTTTTATTTTTATCTCTTTTACATCTTCCTTTCTACTGATAATGACGGTCCTGGAGGGCTTGCTTTCAATGAGCATCGGGATAAAGTACAATGCCATTAATATAATCGCTATGATTGGTAATGCATATCTCTTAATCACGGTCTTTCCCTCCTGCTTTTTCTTATCCTCCAGAGAATCACACCTGTAAACACTACAAGTACAGGTGGCAGTAAAACAGTGGTATACCGGATCGCACGCTGCAGAGTAGGTGTTACATCCCTTATCGGTCTACTCTCCACATTCTTGGAACGGATTGTTATCAGTGAGTCATCCTCTGCAAGCCAGTCTATCGCATTCAGGACAAACTGGCCATTGCCGGGAGAGTCAATAAACTCGTCAGTGGCAAAATCCGAATCAGAAACAATTATAATCCTGCTTTTGCCTTCCTTGATGATATCCTTTTTCTCTCCTGAAAACTTGCTCTTAAACATTCCAGAGAGTAAAACCGCTACAGGAGTCGGAGGGCCCTGAAAATCCTTCTCACTAAAACTCCTACCCACTGCAACATAGAAAGGAGGATTTAGCACCCCGGAACGTCTACTTGTTTTCGCTAGCACCGTGGTCTCTATGCCTGCCTGCTCTGTGAGTTCAATTGGTGATGCATAACCAAGAGTGACGGTTTCTATATTTTTTGTTATGATACTGTCTCTGTCGAGGTCAAGAATCCTGGGAAAGAATGGATATGCAGTTACCGTTGTAAACAGGAAACCGCCACGTCTTTCGCTGACATTTATCAACCCTGCCGAAAGATCATACACAAGGGCTGGTTTTATTTTTACCCCATACTCCTCAAGTAAATCCTCCAAGCCTGTCTCCAGAGTTCTACCGAATCCGTACTGAGGATCAGCCTGCACACGATCCAGAAGAAACAGAGCCTTTCCTCCTCTTAGAATAAACTGGTCTATCTTAAGAAGCTCTTCTTCCGAATACCTCTCTGTAGGGCCGGCAATTATTACCAGATCGGCATCCAACTGAGTATCCTGGTCTTTTATATTTAAAGTCTTTACCTCATAGTTCTTTCTAAGCGCCTCTTTAAGCCTGGCCAGCGGCTTTTCGCCATGGCCCGTGAGAAAGGCTATTACTCTTCTTTCTTTTGTCATAAGAGACTTAAGCACTGATGATATCTGATATTCTAAGTTGCCTATATCGCTAACCACTGGAATAGTCTCAATTCTGTCAGCATGCACAAAGGCCAGCCCCATATAGACCCTTTTGATCCGGATCTGATCATTCTCGATTGCATTTACCTGGACCGATGGAATTCCGTAAAGGCCTGCCGCCTCATCAAGAGCTTTTACGTTTTCGGGAGGGATAATATCAATACTGATCTTTCCCTCTGAAAATCTTCTGTAGTCATTGAGCAGATCAAGGGCATAGCGGGTATTTGTACTATACGGGTAAGGAATATCTTTCGAGAATATAACCTTCACTGTTATTCTTTCGTTAAGCCCTTCTATCAGATCCTTTGTGGCTTTGCTTAGAGAATAGATCTTGGATTCCGTAAGGTCAAGGCTAAAAAAGTATCTTCCTGCAAGAAGGTTTGCAAAGATCACGATTAGTATTAAAGAGATAACATTTATATAAAGCTGCCTCTTCCTCATTTTCTTCTCTCCTCAAGCACATATGTTGCAATAGTGAGGAAGAAGAGATTTACCGTAAGATAATAAACGAGATCCGAAGAGTTTATCACCCCTCTCAGAAGATTCTCGAAGTGAGTAATTATTGATACACTTTCTATCAGGGGCTGAATCTTCACCGGCATAATCGGTTCCAGTCGGCCAAGGACAAAAAAGCAGAATATAAGGGCAAAACCGATAATAAACCCTATCACCTGGCTCGATGTGAGTGCAGAGGCAAAGATGCCTATGGATATGTATGTGGCTCCGAGCATAAAAAGCCCGATATAGTCGGTTATTATCATTCCTGTATCCGGTCTTCCTAAAAGGTACAGCAGAACCGGATAAAAGAGAGTAAAAAGAAGCATAACCACAAAAAAGACTACAGAGGCTATATACTTACTGAAGATCACCTCCCATTCCTTAACAGGAAGGGTCAGAAGCAGCTGGACGGTTCCTATCTTCCGCTCCTCAGCTATCGAACGCATTGTAAGGGCGGGGATAAAGAACATTAAAAGCAGAGGCATGATATCAAGCAGCCCTCTCAACTCGGCTTCTTTGGAAAGAAAGAGAGTGTTTACGAAAAACCAACCTGAAATAATAAGGAATATTGCCATCACAACATATGCCAGGGGAGAGAGGAAAAAGTGCTTTAACTCCTTCTTTACAAGTGCCGTTATTCTCATCGGGAATCTCCCTCCAGGGTCAACTCCTTGAAGATCTCCTCAAGTGAACGTTTCTCTCTGTACATTTCAAGAAGTACAATATCCCTCTCCTTACAGAAAATAAATATCTCTTCCCGAATATCCATAGTTGGCTCCTTGGGGGTTATTCTAAAGCTCCACACACCTTCATCTTCTACAACATCCTCAATACGGCCGAAGCTCCTGAATTTATCCGGCGGTGTACTCCCCTTGTACTGAACTCTTATACTGCCACCGGAAAGTTCCGCCTTTAAGTTCTCTATCTGGCTATCTGCTACAATGCTCCCTCTATTTATCACAATCACTCTGTTACATGTCTGCTCAACCTCCGGCAGGATGTGTGTCGAAAGAAGTACCGTCTTCTCTCTTCCAAGCTCCCTGATCAATTCCCTTATCTCACCTATCTGGATAGGATCAAGCCCTGATGTGGGCTCGTCGAGTATTAGTATCGGAGGATCATGCAAAATAGCCTGAGCCAGCCCCACACGCTGTCTGTATCCTTTTGAAAGTGTTCCGATGGGTCTGTCAAGCACCTCTGTAATTCCACACCTTTCGGAAGTCTCCTTTATTGCCTGATCTCTTTTTCCGTTCAATTTCCTTACCGATGCCACAAATGAGAGAAAGTCAAAAACCGACAGGTCATCATAAAGGGGGGTGTTTTCAGGCAGATACCCGATCCTTTCCTTTACAGTTATGGGAGAGACGGTAACATCAACCCCGTCAATCAGGGCCCTGCCTTCGGATGGTTTTATGAAACCTGTAATTATCTGCATAGTGGTGGTTTTTCCGGCTCCGTTGGGACCAAGGAAACCTACTACCTCACCCTTTTTAATCTCGAAGGTGAGGTCATTTACAGCTTTTATTTCGCCATAACGTTTAGAAAGGGATTCAACGGAGATCATTTTTGTATCGTATAGAGAAGAAATCAATCTCCCTGCATCAAGCGCAGGGTATCTTGTTTTGAAGAAATAAGGGAAAAATTTTTTCGTAATAGATCTTCCTCCCTGTGGCAAGCCACAGGGAATCCCAAGCTAAAGAGGGTTTTCCAGTCTATTATAAAATTATATAAAAAATTAAAGTCTCCTTTGTCAACATGTTACCGGTGCCAATCATAGTGTTAAAAATACCCATTCTTTGGTTATAATATCACTTATGGAACAGGAAAGACTTGAAGAGGCTCTTGAGCTATTATGGGTATTAAAGGAGGAGGATAAGGCTACTCTTAAGCTTCTGCACGGCTGCTCCGATGATGAAAACACCGAGGCTGTAATCAGGGAATTACTCAATAAAGGTCTGATAAAGATAACAGGAGATGCCGTGGATTTTACACCCGAAGGGGAGGAGATTGCCCGCGGTATTGTCAGAAGACACAGATTGGCCGAGCGTCTCTTTGCCGATGTATTCGAGATGAAAGAGGAGAGCATTCATGAGGATGCCTGTAGAATGGAGCATATTCTTAGTGAAGAACTGACAGATAGTGTCTGTACCTTTTTGGGACATCCTCCAACATGCCCTCATGGCAAACCCATTCCAAGAGGTGAGTGCTGCAAGCGCTATAGAATCGAAGTAAAGCCTCTGGTCAGAAGTCTTTCTGATTTCGAGGTTGGCAAGGAAGGAAGAATTGTTTATATCGTACCTTCTGACCCATCAAGACTGAACAGGCTGAACTCAATAGGAATCAATGCAGGGAGTGTGATTAAATTGCTACAGAGATGGCCTTCGGTGGTTGTCAAGGTTGACGAGACAACTGTTGCTCTTGACCCTGACATCGCTAAGGAGATCTTTGTAAAGAAGGTCCCTTAAATGGAAGATAGACCCTGAAAGTTGTACCCTCTTGTACTTTGCTTCTAACCTCAATCTTGCCGCCATGACCTTCTATAATCCTGTAACTTATTGGCAATCCTAAACCTGTACCTTTTTCCTTCTTTGTAGTGAAAAATGGTTCAAATATCCTGGGCAGAATATCATCAGGAATTCCCACTCCAGTATCTGATATCTCAATACAAACGAACCCGTCCTTTGTGGATGTGGTTATATCAAGTGTACCTCCTTCAGGCATTGCATGAATTGCGTTATTTATGAGATTCAGGAATACCTGTTTTATCTGGTTTGCATCAGCCTTGATAGGCGGAAGCTCTCCATATTCCTTTCTTAGACGAATTCCTGTGCCTTTAATATTCGGAGTGACAAACTTCAAGACCTCATCAAGCACCTGATTGATGTCCACATATTCGAGATTAAGCGGTCTTTTTCTGGAAAACTCAAGCAACTGTTGGACTATATCACGAGCCCGTAATGACTCGGACTCTATAACGTTGAGATCATTCTTTATCCCTTCCATGTCTTCCTCTTCCTTCATCAGTTCCGCATACCCGAGTATGGTTGTAAGAGGATTATTTATCTCATGGGCTATATTTGCCGCTAACTCTCCTATTGCTGCCAGCTTTGCTGCCTGAACGAGCTGTTCCTGAGCCTCCCTAAGTCTCCTCATCTGTTCCTGCAGATCTTTATACAGTCGGGCATTATCCATGGCAACAGCGAAGTTGTTGGCTATTATGCTGATAAGCCTCACATCATCTTCCGAGAAGTTGTCTCTCCTGTTAAGAATAAGAAGGAAACCTTTTAATTTATCTTTCTGTCTTATCCACAAAATAAAGGCATCCTTAAGATCTGTTCTATCGGGAAAGAGTCTTTGAAAATTCTCATCTGACGGAAGCAGCCGACAGGCCCTCTGATTACATCTCTTGTAGATCTCATAAACAAAAGTCTCGTCATACTCTATATTTGCAAAATCCTCATTAATGTTTTGTGCCTTCTGGATATATCTCTTTTGCTCATTCTCGTAAAGAAAGAGCAATATGTATTCAGCATCCACAAAGTCTGATACACCATAAACAAACTCGTTTATTATATCCTCGGGAGAAGTAACCATATGAAGTGATAAGGTCACCCTGTGAAGCCCCTTAAGTTTTGCCATGTACTTGAGGGTACGGTCATGCCATTGGCGTAACGACATGCTCATCTCATTAAATGTCCTTGCGAGCATGCCGAACTCGGTACCATCGGACAGATCAACCGTATACCCAAGTTTTCCCTCGGCCACCTCCTTGGCAGCCTTTGAGAGCACCTGAACAGGGTTTACTATTTCTCGTGTAAGACGCAAAGCCACAAAAAAGCCTATCATCATCGTTCCGAAAAGACTCAGCAAGAGGATGTGTCTGATGTATTGAACCTGGTCTAACGCCCTTTCCGTCCTGCTTTGCAATCTCTGGTGTGCAATAAAAGTCATTTCCCTGGCATTGAACATGAGATAGTCACCAATATCAACAGCCACCTCTTTAAGACGTTCCACCCTTTCAGGGTCTGCTGTAGTCGTAATAAAGGCACTTAGCGCATCTTTATACTTGTCAACAAGGTTCTGCATGTTTTTGAGTTTTGCTGTTAGTTCTGGACTGTGATGACAACTTGAACATCTTCGAACAGCACTGTCAAGAGAAAGAACATTCTGCACAATAACATCCAACTCGGGACCAAAGGTGGTTCCGATAGTGAAGAGATTATTCTGGACCGTCTTAATATTTATCAATAAGTCCTGTCTGATTATCTCCACTCTGTGAAGATTGATAAGGTTCTGGAGATTGGTCGTAACTCTGGTAAGGGCTAATATTGAGGCTCCCCCACCGATGCTGAAAAGCACAAAAATAGCCAAAAGATATTTTATTATCTTTTTTCTCATTTTTTATTGAAGTTTGTACTGATACGTATCTACAGAAAGCCCCATGGCTTTTAGCATATTGTATACAGGAGAAAAGTCCTTTTTTGATGCCCTGATAAATCTTTTTATTTTCATCTTTTCAAGAACCTTCTGACCTTCACTATCGTCAGACATGGAAAGCAAGGTCTCCCTTATTAGTCGTTTCGTATCCTCTGACAGTGATGTTTTTAAACATAGAGTACTATCAGGCATCTCAGGTGAACGTATAAGAATCTTCAATTCCTCGCCAATAGAAGGATCCTTTTTTACAAGGTTCTCAAATATCGTATTTTTAACACAACCTACATCCGCTCTTCCATCCAGCACAGCATATACAGATGCATCGTGACTTCCCGTAAAATAATACTCTCTGAAAAACTCATCAATATTTTCTATTCCCTGACTCCTGAAGTAAAAGATCGGATAGAGATAGCCTGTAACCGTTGCCCTGTCTACGAAAGCAATCACCTTACCCTTCATGTCCTCTACAGTATTAATGTTACTATCCTTCCTGACGATAATGTAGCCATGAACTGTACTTGATCCATCGGGAGTTACAGGCCTTACTATTGGTTCCACGGAGAGCTTCTCCATTGCAAGGACTCCGGTAAGGTCTCCGAAAAATGCACCATCCATACCACGTTGAGTAAAGCGGTCAATAATATCTCCAAAACGACTTAGGATCGTCAGCCTCACTTTGATCCCTGTACGTTTCTCCAAATATTCAGAAAGGGGCATATATCTTTCCATCTGTCTGAAGATGTTCTGCTCTGGTATGAGTCCGATGAGAAGCTGCCGCTCCTCAGATTTTATAAGGGAGGGGGATAAAAAGATAAATAGAGACAGAACGACCCCAAATAGCCACCTCATTTTATTACCCTGTCTGCTCCTGTTATAAGTTCTATAGGGAAGGATATTCCCAACTTCTTTGCTTTCTTCATATTGAAAACCAGTTTATTATTTGTAACAATTTTATTTTCGGGTTTTTTGCCCCTCAACAGGTCAATCAATATATCGGCAAGCAAGGCTCCTTCAATCTCTGTATCAGGGGTAAGGGTAACTATCACCAAATCCTCATATCCTTTCATGGTAGTTACTGCAGGCACGGTGTTGGTATCGGATATACCCTTGCAGTCAGGATAGTACTTACCAACAAGGGCGCTATTTGTCAGGAAAAGGGAATCGTAATTGTAAAGTTTCAAACGTTCTTTAACCTCTCGACACCTTTTCACAGACAGCTGAACGTAAGGCAAAGAAAATCTTCTGCATGAATTAACAACATCCTTCATCTGTTGGACAGAATCTGGTTCGATCTCCGAAAAAACTATTCCCAGCCTCTTGATCTCTTTCATCTGCCGCAGATATCTCAACAGACTTGATACAGGCACTCTAAAGCCCACACCATAAACATTCTTTTTCTTTAGGTCAATCTTGTCAGGAGCATACACACCAGCATAAACAATGGGAACAGAAGTTGTCTCGTAGGTTGCCTGAAATGCCGCACCAGATCCATAGGTGATAATGATACTGGCATCATAGGCCAAAACCTTTCTGATTGCATTACTCCAGGCAAGTGTGTCAGGGTTAGGTCGTTGGATTATGAGCTGAATCTTTCCTGCATAGCCCCGTTCCTTTATAACTCTGGAAAATGCCTGATGAATGGCTCTGTAGTAGGGAATATCAGCAGAGAAAATCACACCGACAACAGTCTTTTCCGAAGCATGCAAAGGACCCCCTTGGCATACCAGAAAGAGTATGATGCTTATTATCAAAAAAAATCTTTTAGCAGTTCCGGATAATGAAGCAGTACTCTGCCCCCTCAATCCTACCTCCTCTACAGCCTTTTACCTAACAGAACAACAGCCCTGTAAGCCCTGCCTGTGTTATCGCTTTCTATCCTGTCTTT
>JALUAR010000099.1 GCA_027050975.1 Thermodesulfovibrio sp. | reverse complement strand
GCCGTTGGCGACAGATCCGTATCCGTTTACGTATCAGGGGCAGTTGCTGGATAGGGAGTTGGGCTGGCAGTATTACAGGTATAGGAATTATGATCCTGTAGTAAGTAGGTTTTGGCAGGTTGAGCCGCTGGTGGATAGTTTTCCGTGGTTGGGTGGGTATGTGTTCAGTGAGAATTGGGTGGTGAATTCTGTGGAATTGGAAGGTTTGGAAAGGTATTTTTCTGTTAGTGGCAAGTACTTAGGTAAGTTAGGTCATTCGGATCAGATACGAGTAGTGGATGACTCTGATGTGGGATTGTTTTTGAGTTTTTATAGTTCAAATTTGAATAATCCGAATCCGCCGGTTTTCTCTAAGAGTGTTGTATTTCATGAGGCGAGCAGAGAAGCGCAGATCAATGTTACACGCGCTATCTATCGTCTTGTGATAAACAGATATAGGAAGATAGAAGTGCAGGTGGATTTGACGAGTAATGGTCCGGCAATGAGTGTGGGTTGGGGCACTAATCGGTTAAAGATTTATCCTATGGTTACGAGTGGTGGGGAGTACATTTTGGATAATTACTATAACTTGGTCAATTTGCTTTATCATGAAGAACAACATATGAGGGGCATACCGGACGATGCATGGAGTCATTTTGCTATTACGATCAAGCAGATCCGGCACTGGTCGTTTGAGAAGATGACACCTGCTGGCAAGGCATATTTGAAGAGGGTTATGCTGGGATATTTAAAAGAGATGAGAAATTGGTTGATAGAACAAATATTTTTCACGAAGAGCAAGGAGGAGGCGATGGCTATATATAATTCTGAACGGTTTCAAGAGGCATTAGCTTTATACAGGAAATTTGTTGAGTATTACAACAGGATTTGGAATGAGAACTACGAGCCATACGATGTTATGAAGTTGATTAGGGAGATGTATAATAGTAAAAAGGGTCAGGGTAATGAATAGGAGATTAGAGGGTCTATATATATTTTTTTTGCTTGTTTTTATGATGTTTTGCGTGAATGTACATGAAGGGGGAAGTGGAGGACGTGATTTGAGGAAGGAAGTAGTGCTTACTGTGGAGGAACTACATGTCAAGCATTATGTGAGATTGCGGGAGGGATGTCTTTGGAAACGTTTTGTGTTGGTGGTTGGTATAAAGAATTTGAGTGATGAGAAGAAGGTATTAAGGTTTGGTCCACCAGTTGATTTATGTGAATCGGAAGTAGATACGCCTCAGATATACTGGTTGGTGAAGGGCAGGAGGATTGCATTAGTTCCTTATTATAAGGAAGATAGTTTAATTAAGTTATGGCCTGGTGATACCGCGAGGGTGTACTTAAGGACTATTAATTTCAGGATATTTGGTCTTGCGTTAAAGCACATTAGGGATGTTTATCAGTGCTGGTTTGAGGATTCATTTGTTGTGGTGTATAATAATATGGACAAAAAATACATTATAAGGAAGTCAGACAGTTTCAGGGTGAAGTACTTTTTAGACGATACACTTGTTTCTCCTGAGGATAGTTTTAGGTTTAGTTTGTCGTATGCACCTTACCTTACATTTTAGGATAACCTGAATGTGCGGTTTGAATAATAGTAAGAGGTTATGTACCATAGTTGCCGGACATTTAGGTACAGTATCTCCGGATAATTGAGACCGCATAGACTGGTTTGTTAATTGTATATTCAGAGATGAGAAGGCTGCTCACATGTAATCTGTTGTAGAGGTTTTTGTGAGCTATGCATTGAATGTAAAATTGCCACACCAGTCAAGTTCATACCAAAAATTAATGTCCTAATGGATACGTAGCAGTAGATTAGTTCAAAAGAAGAGTACTCTCATAGCTTCAAAAACCAGAGACAGTCAATGCTAGGAGCATTTTACTCGTTAGCTTATTCGGGACACACGCAAATCTTGTATCTTGACTCGGTTCGTCGTCTACGAGTGTACATTCCATAACCGTTGCTTCAATCTTCAGAGATGTTCTTTCAGACATTCTGCAACATCCCTGGTTTTCTCAAAAAACTTCTTTAAGTGATAGGGTAGGGTAATCTTTGTCATTTTTTGAAACAAGCTATTCTCGTTTCGGGTGTTAATTTCCTGGAACGCTCTCAGAAGCACCACTTGGGTTTCTCTTTCCTTTACCTGTATCAAGAAAGCACACGAAACAACCTCTTTTATGAGCTACTTTTTTCTGTTGCTGGCATGTTTGGTCACCGGTTGTACCAGGACAGAACAAAGTAGAAAGCAGGAAAATTGTCCTGCGGCAACTAATCGTGAAATTGAATTTGTACTGACAGGCTATTCAGGATGGTAAACAGGACTAGCCTTTCCGCTTGGCAAAGTCTTCCATCACTTCTGCCAGAACTTTTACACTTTCAATTGAAAGAGCGTTATAAAGTGAAGCTCTGAATCCCCCGACCGATCTATGCCCTTTTATACCAACTATACCAGCTGATTGACAGACTTTCAGGAATTCAGCCTCAAGTCTGGGATCCCTTAACCTGAACGTAACGTTCATTATTGAACGGGCTTCAGGTCTGGCATGCCCTTCATACACCTCTGAAAAGGTATCTATAACCTGGTAAATCAAAGAGGCTTTTTGCTGATTCAGAGAATATACTGCCTGAACACCTCCTATATGCTTTAACCATCTCAAAGTGAGCAGGGTTACATAAACCGAGAAAACCGGAGGAGTATTCAACAGAGAATTAGCACGTGCATGAGCACTATAATCAAGCATTTCTGGAAGTTCACCCATCCTGCCAGTCTCCATGAATTCTCTGTTAAGGATAACTATCGTTACACCTGCAGTACCTGCATTTTTTTGTGCTCCAGCATATATCATCGCAAACTGGCTTACATCTATCGGCCTGGATAGTATATCGGACGACATATCTGCGATGACAGGTACGGGGGATTCTGGAAAGCGCCACCACTGTGTTCCATAAATAGTGTTGTTAGAAGTTATGTGTAAATACTTGATATCTGAAGGTACATCAAAGTTTAATGGAATAGAGCGATACTCATCATCTTTGGAAGAGGCAACTATTATGGCATTACCAACTTTTCTGGCTTCCTCAAATGCTTTCCTTGCCCATACGCCCGTATCCACGTATCCTGCTTTTTCTCCGGGCGCCTTCAGAAAATAGAGAGGTATCATGCCGAACTGCAGTCGTGCTCCTCCCTGAAGAAACAATACCTCGTAGGAATCAGGAATATTCATCAGCTCTCTTAGAAGGTGCTCAGCCTCTTCTATGATAGACTGGAACTCCCGACTTCTGTGTGATGTCTCAAGGATTGAAATACCAGTATCATCCAGTTCCAATACTGCTCTGGCAGCTTCTGCAAGCACTGGTTCCGGTAGTACAGCAGGACCTGGATTAAAGTTATGTTTGAACCTCATCTTTGCTTTTTAGTCGGAAAGTAGAAATTCACGCACGACCTTGAAATACGCTTCTTTATCTACCTCAAAGGTCTGATCATTGGTAACTCCAGGTACAACGTGAAGTTCTACCAGCTTACGTGCCTGTTTTACTTCCTTCAACCATTGTTTTATATCTGCTGGACCCACTATCTTGTCGTTTTCTCCAACAATAATAAGTATCTTCTTCAAAGTAGGTTTTGGCTGCTCAAGGGCGTAAAAGGGCTCATATCGTTTATTGTACCCAAAGGGTATTATGACCTGCTGACCCTTATATGTGGGATATCTCTTCCTTATTTCCTCAAGCTTGAGGAAGGGACCATCCGCAATCACCTTCACAACCTCAACTCTATTGGCAGCAACCCCAATGGAAATTCCTGCACCTATCCCTATACCAAACAGATCGTATTTTACCACGCCAAACTCCTTCCTGCAAAATTTGATTACTGCTTCAAGATCCTTTATAAACTGGGGGTAAACATATACTCTGGGATCAATATTAAAATCCTGGCTTTTTCCAAACCCTCGGTAATCATACGTTATAACATGGTATCCTATTGATAGGAGCATTGAAACTAGCTCCAGATTATCTGCCATATTACCATCTCCATCATCGCTGATTATGATATATTTCTTGCTTTCCACAGTTGCGGGGAAGTACCATCCATAAAGCTTATATCCATCTTCGGTGGTTATCCATATTTCACGATAATTCATACCATACATGTCGGGGGTTTGCCTGTATTCCCTTACAGGATTCAGTGCCAGCGTGGAGACCGATAAGCCCGCTAACAGTAAGACTTGCGTGCCAGGTACGACTATTTTACGCACTGACATTGGCCATGCAGTTTTTTTATTAAACTTACACAGCTGCAGACTAAATTTTCGCTGGTGAACAAAAAGGCGGGCGGAAGTCCTTGTTTACAGAAATGAGTTATTTAAAGTAATATACGAC
>JALUAR010000098.1 GCA_027050975.1 Thermodesulfovibrio sp. | reverse complement strand
CGCGCAATTTTTATTAATTAAATATTTTAAAAGGATAAAGTTAAAAAAGGGAAGCCCGAAGGCTTCCCTTTTTATATACGACTCAATTTATAAGAGACTATCCGTCTCTTAGTTCTACTACATCAAAGCAATAATTGGAGCAATAACGAGAGAGACAACACTCATTAACTTAATAAGAATGTTCATTGAAGGACCTGAAGTATCCTTGAATGGGTCACCTACTGTGTCACCAACAACAGCTGCCTTGTGGGCCTCAGAACCCTTACCACCAAGGTTACCCTTCTCAATGTACTTCTTTGCATTGTCCCATGCACCACCACCATTGGCCATCATCAGAGCAAGCATAACACCTGTAACTGTAGCACCTGCCAGCATGCCACCAAGAGCAGCAGGGCCAAGAGCAAAGCCAACGACGATCGGACTGACAACTGCAGTCAGACCGGGAAAAATCATCTCCTTCAATGCTGATGCAGTGGAGATATCAACACACCTCTTTGAATCAGGCTTGACTCCAGGTTTACCCTCAAGCAGTCCTGGAATCTCCCTGAACTGACGCCTGATCTCATTAACCATCTTGAATGCAGCCCTTCCGACAGCAGTCATTGTCAGAGCTGCTACAAAGAAGGGAAGAATTCCACCCAGAAGCAGTCCGATAACAACCATCGGATCGGTGATAATTATTGTCAGCTTCTCAAGCCCCTTCTGAACTCTTACGGCATTAATGCTCTGAGTGTATGCGGAAAACAGAGCCAGAGCAGTAAGAGCAGCTGAACCGATTGCGAATCCCTTACCGATTGCAGCAGTTGTGTTACCAAGGGCATCCAAGCTGTCAGTAATCTCTCTGGTATCCTCACCAAGACCGGCCATCTCAGAGATACCACCAGCGTTGTCAGCAATAGGACCATAGGCGTCAACACTCATGGTGATACCAATGGTACCTAACATACCGACTGCAGCTATACCAATTCCATAAAGACCTGCCACCTTGTTGGCAACAAATATAGCCACACAGATACCGAGCACAGGAAGAGCCGTACTTTCAAGGCCAACAGCAAGTCCTGTAATAATATTGGTACCAGGACCTGTCTGGGATGCCTCTGCAATCTTCCTAATAGGACTACCGGATGTATAGTACTCTGTAAGCAGACCGATAATTATACCGCCAACACAGCCTGCAACAACAGCCCAGAACACATTGTTGCTAACATCAAGTGATGAGGTTGCGAAGTAAGAGAGCACAAGGAAAATGCCTGCAGCAATAAAGGTGGAATATCTCAATGCTGCAGCTGGGTTCATCTTCTCAAGGATTCTCATGGCAAGAATTCCTAACACAGAGGAGATAATACCCATCACTGCAAGCAGTACAGGAAGTGCCATAAGATGAAGAGCAGAACCAAGTCCGGCAACCTTTGAACCTATAGCAGCAGTAGCACCTATAGCAATTGAAGCAATGATTGAATTGACGTAGGACTCAAAAAGGTCAGCGCCCATTCCGGCAACATCACCAACGTTGTCGCCCACATTGTCAGCAATAACACCTGGGTTACGTGGGTCATCTTCTGGAATACCTGCCTCAACTTTACCCACAAGGTCAGCACCAACGTCGGCAGCCTTTGTATAGATTCCACCACCAACACGCATAAACAGGGCTATGGAGGATGCACCCATACCAAAGGCGTTGATTATAAAGGCCGTCTGGGGATCACGTCCGTAAAGATAGTAAAAGATACCGACACCCAGAAGACCAATACCTGCCACTGCAAGCCCCATAACTGCACCACCATTAAAAGCTACAGAGAGAGCCTTTGAGTGATCAGGTTTGTACTGATTTGCAGCCTCGGCAGTTCTGACATTTGCCTTTGTAGCTGCCTGCATACCAAGGAATCCCGCAGCAATTGAACAAATAGCTCCTGAGAGGAATGCTACTGCTGATGGAAGCCCGAGATATAGGTACATTGCAATGAAAACCACAATAATGAAGATTGAGAGAATCGTATACTGCCTCTTGAGGTAAGCCATCGCACCCTCATGAATCATTCCCGCAATCTCACGCATGGTCTCATTGCCTTCGGGCCTCTTGACGACTGCTGCAAAGAGTATAAGTGCCAGCAGCAGTCCTCCTGCACCAAACAGTGCAGCCAGATTAGTTAAGCTTTCCATTCACCATACCTCCTTTTAGTTTTTATTTTCTGGCAAAATGCCTTTACTTCTGAAAAAACAGCCGCAGACTCACGCAGATCAGATTTCTTTTGCTGAATTTTCTGCATTTATCTGAGGCTTAAATGTATTTATCCGAAATATACTCTTTCAGGAAGTGAATTTCAGCTTTTAGCTTCCTTACATGGGTTTTGACAACATCTCTTATAGAGATAATTCCTGAAAGCTCCCCTTTTTCTACTATAGGCATATGTCTTATTGCATTCTGGATCATAACCGCCATGACGTACTCAACCTCGTCCTCTGGCTCTGCAACAACAAGGTTTTCACTATTCACCATTATGTCTCTTACAGTAAGCCCTTTCATCTCACAGGATGTCCTGGCAAGTATCTTTACAATATCCCTCTCTGTAATCAAACCAACAAGTTTTCCTCCATCTTCAACCAGCAAGGCCCCGATATTACGCTGCATCATCTTTGATGCAGCATCGGTTATACTGGCATCAGCACCTATAGTGATCAGCTCTCTTCCTTTTTCATTAAGAATATCTTGAACCTTCATCTAACTACTCTACATCCCTTCCTGTCATCTTGGCATAGGTTATAGCCAGGGCCCTGTACCCCATATGTGCAAGCTTTGAGTAGGGGAAATAAACAATCGTGTAGAACACAAACATCAGATGGAGCAGATAAGTTGGATATGCAAGAGCTGCAATACCCAGAAGCCTGATCAACTCTGTAAGTATACCAGTGATTGCAAGGAGAAAGACTATCACAATAAAGGTCATATCAAAGGAGGAGGTCTTAGTGTTTACACCCTTGTCTTTACCTCTATTTGCAAGGATTATAAGGATACCAATCAGTAATGCCAGGGCACTGAGGTTTGCAAACCATTTCATTGGATCTGAAAGGGCTATGGGTGAATGTTTCTTAAAGACATAGTAATAGAAGGTGATCCAGAGAGTTGTAATGAACAGTCCTACGAATCCATAGAACACAAGCATGTGGCCGTTTTTACGATCTGCGTTTGTTTCACACTTTGTGAACTTCTTATGAGGAAGGAACTCAAGTATGGTCTCAAGCAGTGCATCATCAAACTTCTTGATGTAGTTCTTGCCGTTTTTGCTGGTTATTCCATCCCAGAACCTCTTCAGACTAACTATGTAGGAGATTCCTGCCAGTCCAACAAGTGTCATGAAAAGAATCTCAATATACGGAATCGGGAAAAATTTGGAATATACAATCTCACCCTCAGGAATCCTCAGATGTCCGGTTGCGCCAAGGAGCACAAGGAATATAACCAGGGGTATGGCAAGGGCAACTATTGTCATCTTGGGGTTGGTAACTATGTTGCCCATGAACTTGGGCACAGCAAACTCCTTGATGGACTTTGCCCTCATGGCTCCAAGAACATCTCCCGGACGTGCCCCTCTTGGGCAGTACTTTGAACAGTCATTACAGTTGTGGCAGTACCATATATCAGGGTCGGTTATCAGTTCATCCTTAAGGCCCAGCTGTCCCATTATCATCTCTTTTCTTGGAAAAGGTCTGTCATCACCTGCCATGGGACAGACAACCGCACAGGTGGCACACTGATAGCATTTCTTCACTGTCTCACCACCAACGGCCCTCAACTCTTTTATAAACTGAATATCAGGACTCAGAACTCTCTCTTCTGCCATGAAAACCTCCTTAAATATTTATTTAAGTTATCTTAGAATCCCTTGTACGGATTAGCACCTATCTCCTTAACCTGTTCAGCAAACTCGTTGAGAATCTGGGGCAACTTGTCGTATTCGTTTATTGGAAGCTGTATCATCTTCACCCTCTCAGCCTCTAACATCAACCTGCTTAAGGTCTCCTGAACCTTACCAAGACGTTCGTTTGCCATCTGGGAACCCTTTATAAAGTGGCACTGATAATCTTCACCGAACTTACAACCGATAAGTACAATACCGTCAACACCCTTTGAAAGGGCATCAGAAATCCAGACCAGGTTCATTCCGCCGAGGCAGCGGAGCCTGATAAGTCTGAAGTTCGGTGGCAACTGAAGCCTGTTTATACCTGCCATATCAAAGGCAGGATAGGCATCGTTTTCGCAGATAAAGCCCACAATGAATGGGAAGAGTTCATCCTCTCCAGGTACCTGAAGTTCACTAAGCATGGATGAGATCATATCTATGTTGTAATCGTTGAAGTTGATGATCCTCTGAGGACATGCACCCATACAGGTTCCACAACGGCGGCATCTGTAAGGATGCTCCTGTGGGGTTGCCTTCTCATCCTCGTCAAGCACGCCGAAGGGACATTCAACTGTACATCTACGGCACTGGGTACAGGACTCAAGTCTGAACACGGGGAATGTCTGATCCCAGCTTCTCGGATGCACAGCATACCCCTCTGAGGTTCTCTCTATACACTGTATTGCTTTAAGTGCTGCACCTGCACCATCCATTGCTGCCTGAGCCGCATCCATGGGATGCCTTGCTGCTCCCGCTGCATAGATGCCTGTTCTCCTTGTCTCATAGGGGAAGCAGATAAAATGGGAATCAGGGAATCCATACTTCAGATATGGCATCTCTGGTCCCTGACGATACTTGAGATTCAGGGCTATTGGATAGGGAACAAGTTCTTCTACAACGCCATCCTCTGTTTGTTTGGAAACAATGTCACCAATGTATTCCTGATCCTGGGTAAGAAGTTTTGGCTCTCTTCCTTCAGGAACCATATTGGTCACCATTCCTGTAGCAAGCACCACCATATCTGCCTGTATAATGTCCTTTGTGTTCAGCAGTTTGTTATCTATCTTTACATTTACCGTACCGTCTTCTGCCTCTTCAAGGCCGATTATCTCGCCTTTTATCAGGAATATTCCATCATCATCCTGCATGGATTTATAAAAGTTTTCGTACAACCCCGGAGTTCTCATATCCTTGTAGATTATAAAGGCACCTGCCTCAGGGTTTGCCTCCCTTACATATTTTGCCTGCTTTAATGAGGTGAGACAGCATACTGATGAACAATAAGGCAGGTGATTCTCATCTCTCTGGCCCGCACACTGTATGAAGACCACATTCTTCGGGCTTTTACCATCAGAGGGCCTCTTTATGCCACCATTTGATGCCATCTCCTCAACTTCCCAGTTTGTAACAACATTCTTGAACTTACCGTATCCAAAGGGCTCCTCGAGCTTTGTGGCATCATATGGCTTCCAGCCTATTGTAAAGACCACTGCACCAGCCTTGATTGTTTCAGGGGAGGAACACTCTGGAAGGGGAAATCTTGCAGGACCACCCTTCTTGACCTCTTCATTTATATCGATCTCCTTAATACTAACGGCATCATTAGAACATATGGTGACATCATACATTCCAGGCTCGCCCTCAATGCTTACCACCTGTGAATTTGTGTATACCGTTATATTTGGATGCTCCTGAACTGCCTTTATCTTTTCGCTTATATTAGGTGTCTCAAGTTCTGCATATGGTGGTTTTGTCGGTAAAACCTTCTTCATCTTCAAGACTCTACCACCAAGTTCAGGTGCCTTCTCCACAATAACAGCCTTATAGCCGGCATTTGCTGCCTCAAGGGCTGCACTCAGGCCTGCCACACCACCACCCACAACAAGTATTGTCTTTTCAAGCTCTCCTGTTTTTGGCTCAGCAGGGTCTGCCTTCTGAGCCCTCATAATTCCAAGCCTCAGATAATCTTCAGCCATCCTCTGGGTGTTTTCATCCTGGGGTGGCTGAGTCCAGACTACATGCTCCCTCAGATTAACCCTTTCAGTAACAAATTTCAGAGGGTCAAAACTAAAGACATCGGTATTAACCCTCATCGAACAGGCTGCAATAACAATGGTGTTTATTCCCTCATTCTGGATATCATCCTTTATTACCTGGACACCCTCCTGGCTGCAGAGAAAATCATGAACCCTGCAAACAGCCGGTCTATACTCATTTGCAACACTTTCCAGTTGCTCGATATTAAGAGCCTCACCGATTCCACAATCCTTACATATATAGACTCCAATCTTCTTTTCCATTTATTTACCTCCTACAAGAGTTTGTATGCATTTAATTGCCTTTGCGGTTGCATCCTGATTGGAAGTGTTAACATCAAGTGGTCTCGTAGCCACACCGGTTGCAAATATGCCTGCTGGAAGGGCATCAGATAGAATAAATCCGTTCTCTTCTATTTTAACACCACCAGGGAAGCTTTGTGTTCTTGTCTGTGGCTCCATACCTGTTGCAAGTACCACCATATCAAAGGTCTCTGTTACCCTCTTTAAATTGGCTACATCCTCTGCGGTGACAATCACATCACCTGTGGTTGCATCCTCTTCTATCTTGGCAACCTTACCCTTAATAAATCTTATGTTTTCATCACTCTGCACCTTACGATAAAAGTCCTCATACTTTCCAGGTGCCCTCAGGTCTATGTAAAAGATGGTCACCTTTGATTCAGGATTCTTCTCTCTTATGTAAGTTGCCTGTTTCATTGAGGCCATACAGCATATAGCTGAACAGTAATTAAGGTGATTTTCATCCCTTGAGCCTGCACACTGCACAAAGGCTATATTCTGGACCTCTTTACCATCAGAGGGTCTTAGAATCTTACCCTTTGTAGGACCGTTCTGGGATGCAAGCCTCTCCATCATCATGTTGGTAATAACATTCTTAACCTTACCAAAGGATAGATTATCCATCCTTGTAGCGTCATAAGGATTCCATCCTGTAGCATAAACAATGGCTCCTACATTTATCTCAACAGTTTTGTCTGTCATATCAAGGTCTATTGCACCATACTTACATGCCTCAATACACTTCCCACATTCCTTACCCTTACAATGGGCACTATCGATGACATACCTCATTGGAAAAGCAAGATCATGAGGTAGATATATCGCCTTCGTTGAATCCATGCCAAAGTTAAAATCGTTAGGTCTTTCCACAGGGCAGGCCTCTACACAGGCCCCGCAGGCTGTACATTTTTCATTGACATACCTTGCCTTCTGTTTGATTTTTACTGTAAAATTGCCTGCTGTACCTGAGATATCCTCCACCTCAGCCATTGTGTAATAACTGATTGAAGGATTTTCTTTGATTCTTCTGAAGTTCAACTCAAGTCCACAATAGGGAGGGCAGAGTTTTGGAAAGTATCTGTAAAGTTGAGCAACCCTTCCCCCAAGATATGGATTACGTTCCACAATAACAACTTTGGTGCCTGCCTCTGCTGTTTCAAGAGCCGCTGTAATTCCGCTTATTCCTCCTCCTATAACAAGCACAGTTTTGTCAGGAGCTATAGCCATTTATTGCCTCCTTATAAAGAAGTTTTTAAATTTGACAGTATTTTAGCCATCCTTCATTAATCATCTACAGACGATCATTGAACGATGGCTAAAACTAACCCTTTAATTACTTAAAGAAGGGGGAGACTTAGATGTCTCCCCCTTCAGTTTTTAGCTATTAATCAGGAATGATCTGCTTGTAAGGTATCTTCTCGAATTCCCACTGGCCATTCTCAGGATTGATTCTGGAAACTGTGAAGCACTTCCAATTCTCGTCGTCGATCTGTGGGAAGTCTCCTCTGAAGTAGTAGCCAGGATACCTGGTCTCCTCCCTGAAGAGGATGTGTCTGGCGTGAGCCTCACCAGCAACGATCCTGTGATAGTTCTCCCAGCACCTCATCAGCTCGTGGTGGTCAGCTGCAGCCATCCTGAGGGAGTCCTCCTTCAGCATCTCTAACTGCCTCAGACCCTCCTCAAGCATGGTCTTACTGGTCATGTACCAGTAGCCGGCACCGGCGACATACTCGTCCATGATCTTCTGGAGTCTCTTCTGGAGCATGCTTGGCCTGATGTAGTGTGGGTTGACGTTAGGATCAGTGGTGTAGTTCTTGTACTTCTCGTAGATCTCGAATGGGAGGAAGATCTCAGCAACATATTCCTTTGGATCCTTTGCAAGGGTTGGTGTGTAGTCCTGATGATCCAGGACATACCTGACCATCTCCTTACCAGCAATCCTACCCTCAGCATGGGAGCCTGAGGAGAACTTGTGACCGGAAGCACCGCAGCCGTCACCAGCGGTGAAGAGACCATCAATTGTGGTCATTCTGTTGTAGCCCCAGAAGTACTCATCAAGGCCGTGCTTCTTGCAGATATCTTCTGGACCACTTGTCCACAGGCCTGCACATCCTGCATGGGAGCCAAGCAGATATGGCTCAGAAGGCATCAGCTCAGAGTACTTTTCCTCTGGGCGAATGTTGTTTGCTGCCCACAGTCCGGCCTGTGCAATGGTCATGTCAAGGAAGTCTTCCCATGCCTCTGCCTCTAAGTGCTTCAGCTCCTTGGCATCCATGTGCTTCTTGGCTTCCTCAAAGGCGAGGTCTGTTCTCATCCAGATTGGTCCGAGACCGATCTTCATATCTTCCATCATTGCAGTATTTCTCAGACATGTTCCGAGAATCTCTGCATACTTGCCGTATCTCTCCTTCAGCATGTCATGGTACTTGGCACAGTAGTCCTCACCGATAGCATTGGTTGCCTTTGCCTTGAAGAAGAGGAACCATGCACCAACAGGTCCGTAACCATCCTTAAACCTTGCAGGAACGAACCTGTTCTCCATGAGAACCATCTTGGCACCTAACTCTGCTGGCATTGCATAGGTGGAACCGGCGTTCCAGACTGCGAACCAGGTCCTACCCATACCCTCACCGGTAGACCTTGGCCTGAAGACGTTAACGCAGCCACCAGCAGCAAGAAGCATAACCTTTGCCTTAAAGACATAGGCCTTGTGCTCACGGACGCTAAAGCCAACAGCACCAGCAACCCTGTTAGGATTGTTTGCATCAGGAATGAGCTTAACGATGAATACCCTTTCAAAGAGGTTCTGCTCCATTCCGGTTGCCTGCCTGTTGTACTCAAGGGCCTTTTTGGCAGCCTCAGCAACGATGACCTTGTAGGACTCACCGTTGATCATGATCTGCCAGCGGCCAGACCTAACAGGCTTGCCACCGTCCTTCAGGAGCTTGCCGACTTTCCTACCCTCGGCACCATCAACCTTCTTACCGTCATCAAGAGTCTTCCAGATTGGCAGACCCCACTCCTCAAAGAGATGGACCGAGTCATCAACATGTCTGCCGAGGTCATAAACAAGGTCTTCCCTGATGATGCCCATCAGGTCAGCCCTGACGTAACGGACATAATCGGCAGGGTCATTCTCACCCATGTAGGTGTTAATTGCGGAGAGACCCATTGCCACGGAACCACTACGGTCTGTGGCAGCCTTGTCGACCATAACTATCTTTATACCCTTCGGAGTGGCCCATCTTGCTGCCTCAAAAGCTGCACCACAGCATGCCATTCCGCCACCGATCAGAAGAATATCTGTCTCAACCTCAACGATCTCGGGCTCGGCACAATATGAAAAAGTACAAGTTTCCTTTTCCATGACTTCCTCCTTTTAATTAATTCATTAATTGGTTTTGTTAAGTTGATTCATCTAATGAGCGTTGTACCCATTAGATTTTGAGAATCAACATTGTTACGGAGTTGGCATCTCCTTTCCTTCGCCCTGATGGGTGAAGAAGCCAGGCTCTTTAATCTTGTTGATGTCAGGCTCTGGCTTGCCAGCATATGGGTCAATTGAGCCCTCTGGAGTAGTCCTAATCGGGAACTTGAACCTCTTCAGTGAACCGTCACGGAACTTGATTGTCCACATGATTGCATCGGTTCCCCTGAGAGGAATAACATTTGCACCCATTGGGCAGAAGTCCTGATAGCCTCTCACCTCAATAGCCTGCTGTGGGCAGATCTTAACACAGTTGTAGCACTCCCAGCACTGATCCGGCTCCTGATTCCATGCCTTCATTCTGTCCCTGTCGAGCTTCATCAGGTCATTAGGACAGATGTACATACATGCTGTCCTTTCCTGACCCTTACAGCCGTCACACTTCTCGGTGATCACATAGCTTGGCATACTCTTACCTCCTTACATTAAAGTTTTTAAGTAAGATACAAACGTCCAGCTCTTGAAGTTATGATCTGAGGTCTCTCCACCTCCCTTCAATTAGAAAATAAGCAACCTGAACTTGACACTCAAATTTGAAATTAGTAGCTTATTCGCCCTCTGCATATTTATGCATCTTGATCTCAACCTTCTCGGTCAGACCCTCATAGTACTCACGGAGAATCTTGAGCACTTCGGGACGGCTGAACTTATCAGGCACCTCTTCACCCTCGGAAAGCATCTTTCTCAGCTTTGTTCCGCTAAGGATCAATCTGTCTTCCTTACCGTGAGGGCATGTCCTCATGGAAGCCATACCGTCACACTTGTAACAGTAGAAGGTCCAGTCAATCTTCAGCGGCTTTGTCTCAAGGGCATCGGCAGGAATCTCATCAAAGATCTTCTGTGCATCAAAAGGACCGTAATAGTCACCAACACCGGCATGGTCACGACCGACAATCAGGTGGCTGCAACCATAGTTCTGTCTGAACACGGCGTGAAGGAGTGCCTCCCTTGGCCCTGCATACCTCATGTCAAGGGGATAACCACCAACCATGATTGTATCCTTTACATAATAGTTCTCTATAAGTGCATCAATAGCCCTCTGTCTGACATCTGCGGGAATATCACCCGGTTTCAGCTTTCCAAGAAGCATGTGAATGAAGACGCCGTCGCAGATCTCAATTGCTATTTTGGTAAGATACTCGTGGCTGCGATGCATCGGGTTACGGGTCTGGAATGCTGCAACCGTGGACCAGCCCTTCTCCTCAAATGCCTTCCTTGTCTCTGCTGGTCTCATATAAATGCCTTTAAAATCAGTCGGGAACCTGCCCTCGCTAAGAACCTTAACTGGTCCAGCAAGGTTAACATCACCCTGAGCCATAACCTTTGCAACACCGGGATGCTCCATATCAGTGGTCCTGAAGACCTGCTTGCACTCATGCTCTTTATCGATTGTATATTTCTCTTTAACGGTCATAATGCCCATTATCTCGCCGGACTCTTCATCCACAAGGGCAACATCCTCACCCTCTTTAATGCTGTCTGCCTGACCCTTTGTGGTGGAAAGAGTAATTGGAATCGGCCAGAAGGTGCCGTCAGCCATCTTCATCTCATCACAAACACCCTTCCAGTCATCATACCCCATAAAGCCCTCAAGAGGAGTGAAACCACCTATGCCAAGCATTATGAGGTCTCCCGTCTCTCTTGAGCTCATTCTTACCTGGGTAAGTGTTTTTGCCCTTTCCAGTTCCTCTTTCCTTTCGTCTCCTTCAAGAAGAAGAGGTTTCAGCTTCTTCTCTTTTCCGTGCGGATTTACTAATGCCATTTTATGCCTCCTTTTTATTGAATTTTGAATATTTAAAACCTAATTAGCCGTCTCTTTATTTCTTCAAACCGTCCAGAATTGAGCAGATGTTCGAGAAGATCTCGTCTATATCACCGACACCGTTTACCCTCTTCAGGATGCCCTTCTTCTCATAATAGTCAATAAGAGGAGCGGTCTGAGCCTCGTAAACCTCGAGTCTTTTGCGGATTGTCTCCTCCTTGTCATCATCCCTCTGATAGAGCTCACCGCCGCATTTGTCACAGACACCTTCCTGCTTTGGAGGGCTGAAGTAAACATTATACATCTGACCACACTGCTTGCATGTCCTTCTGCCTGTCAGTCTCTTCATCAGAATATCCATATCCACGTCCACACTGAGGGCAACATCCAGAGGCATACCCATCTCATCCAGCACCTTATCCAATGTCTCTGCCTGGGAGGTATTTCTTGGAAAGCCGTCAAGAATGAACCCTTTTTTACAATCATCCTGCTGAAGACGCTCCTTAACAAGACCAATAACAACTGAGTCAGGTACCAGTTCGCCCTTGTCCATATAGGACTTTGCCTCTTTGCCAAGGGGGGTTCCGTCGGCTACGGCTTTTCTGAGGATATCACCTGTGGAGATCTGAGGAATGCCATATTTTTCAATGAGTTTCTTGGCCTGTGTGCCCTTACCTGCGCCCGGTGCTCCTAAAAGAACTATTCTCATCAATCTACCTCCATAAAGAATTATTTCCTGAAGCAATTCTGTAGAATCGCAATATACTACATAAAGATTTATTTCTATTGCAAGAAAAAAATTAAAATCTGAATATAAGATTTTTTTATAAACGTAATTAGTCAGCTCCGGGCTTAAAAAGGACTATTTTTACAAGAAAATGTGTGAAAAGTGATAAAAGTGTTTATGTCAGGAGGGGTGTTCCGATATATTTTTAAGGTATTGAGGGAACTCAGTCCAACCTCTACCGATACAGATAAAGGACCAGCAGCATAAACAGTACAGATTTCGAGAGCTCAATCCATCCCGTTACCTTCAATCTGGTTTTATAAAGCGTGATGGCATGGACGGCATTATCAATTATTGGCAGCAATATAAAGAGCGATACACCTATAATGTTATATACCAGGATGGCAACAACAGCATAGATGAGCATCCCTACTCTTTCTTTTAGACCCTTTCTCAATTGAACCCTTACCTTAAAAACCCCTGCTGCAAAGAATGTAAAGGTTGCTATGTAGAGCCTGTAATCCACCTCAACAGTTGCAACAAACGCACCAAGTAAAGCTGCCAAAGAGAGGGTGGCAAACCCCAGAAGTTCGGTCAACAGAGAATGCTCTCCACGGTAGACAAAAAATACCATATAGAGAAGGGGAACCGAACAGAAAGGAAGCAATCTTAAAATCGACTCACCGAAAATTAAGAGCAAAACCATGGAAGCCACCAGGGACTGAGCAACAAAGCCCCAAAGATACATCCTTTCCTTCTGTCTATACCATAATGTAAAGGCCTGTTTGGAATTTATAAACAGAGCCAGTGCCAGGAATACGCTAATTGCGGTTACATCAAAGCTACCTCTATGGATGAATAATCCTGTCAGGTAGGATATAACCATTACGCTCCATGAGCCGTACTCTTTTAAAAACAGACGATTCATAATCCCCTGATTATGTTATAATTTACACCTGTCATTTTCCATGACTAATTTCCTGTAACCCGTTTGGTTAATTCATTATCTCGTAACAGTAAGGAGTTCTTCCATGAGATATATCATATTTTCGGCAGCGGTTCTACTGGTCTTAATACTCTCCTGGTTCCTCACAACCTTTATCCATGACCATGCTGATGCCTCCTACACTGTCATTATAACAGGTCTCATATTAGGTATCATGGTAATACTTGGAGGATGTGAGCTTTTTGCCAATGCAGTGGAGTGCCTGGGAGACAGGTTGAACCTGTCCCATGCTACTGTGGGTAGCCTTCTGGCTGCCGTAGGAACAGCACTACCTGAAACAATGGTACCGATAATTGCATTAATCACGGGCTCGGCAGAGCATGGCGAAGGCATCGCTGTAGGAGCAATCCTTGGTGCTCCCTTCATGCTTAGCACCCTTGCCATGTTTCTACTTGGCACTACCGTTATTATTCGTTCCTTTGTAAAAGGTAATGGTGCCTACATGCGGGTGAACTTAAATGCCCTGAAGTTCGAACTCTCCTATTTCGTGCCTATAATGGTATCTCTGCTTCTGGTTAGTCTACTCCATAACAAAAAGGCTAACCTTGCACTGGGTATTATCCTCCTCATCGTCTATGCCGTATTTTTCTTCTACTCACTTAAGCACGAATCCATAGAGGGAGAGGAATACACAGACCAGTTTCATCTGAGCATTTTTATAGGTTGTCCTGTCAGATTATATTGGATCGTAATACAGCTTATCATCGGACTACTATTCATTATCTCCGGCGCTCATCTCTTTGTCAGTTATCTCACTACATTCTCCATTAAAAGCGGGGTATCTCCTGTTGTACTTTCTCTGCTGATTACACCTGTGGCAACAGAACTGCCGGAGAAGTTCAACTCCATAACATGGACACTGAAAGGGAAGGACACCATCGGCCTTGCCAACATCACAGGTGCGATGGTCTTTCAGGCCACCATCCCCATGGCTGTGGGGCTAATATTCACTGAGTGGTATCTCACCGAGGCAGAATTAACAAATGTGATCTCCACAATCCTGATGGCTTCGATTTTATTATTTTATGTGTCCGTTAAAAAGAGGTTACCTGGCTGGCTTTTGCTTACAGGAGGGCTTTTCTACGGGTATTACATCTTCAAGGTGTTTAGTTAATTAAGCATACATCCAGCGGTAATGATAACAAACAATCGCCATCAGGAGGGGTATGGTGGAGTCTGAAGGATTTGAGTTAAGAGCTTCTGACCCTGGGATCTACCAGGGCATAACATAGATCCGCAAGAAGGTTTCCCACAAGGGTAAGAATCGCTCCTATTGTAAGTATTCCCATTACTACGGGATAGTCCCTTCTCATAACCGAGTCCCAAAGAAGCTGGCCCATACCGGGTATACTGAATATCTGTTCGAAGATAACACTTCCTCCTATAATCCCTGGGACAGAAAGACCGACAATGGTTACGATAGGCAACAGAGCATTCCTGAGGGCATGTTTATAGATAACCATGCTTTCAGGCAGTCCCTTTGCTCTGGCTGTAGTTATGTAATCCTGCCTTATCACCTCAAGCATGCTGCTACGCATGTATCTTGATATTCCTGCAATGCCTCCGAAGGCTGCCACAAAAACAGGTAGCACAAGATGCCTGGCCTGATCCAGGATCTTTCCCCATGTTGATAATGAGTCGTAGTTCATGGATTTCAATCCCGAGATGGGAAGCCAGTGCAAATGAACACCGAAGAGCATCATCAAAAGAATGGCAAGCCAGAAGGCAGGCATGGCAAAGCCCACAAACACTATAACCGTGGTAATCTTATCATAAAGTGAGTATTGCCTGGTTGCAGAGGTTATGCCTATTGGAATGGCAATAACAAAGATTAGAAACATACTGAGCAGATTTATCTTTATGGTAATAGGTAGCCTTTCCTTTATCTTTTCCCACACAGGCCTTCTGTCGGTGGAGAAGGAGACTCCGAAATCCAGCTTTGCCACTCTTTTCAGCCATTGCAGATACTGAATAATAATGGGTTTGTCCAGGCCATAGTATTTCTCCAGCTTCTGCCTTGCCTCTGGTGTTATCTTCGGATTCAGTTCTGTCAGGAAATCTGTGGGTTTGCCCGGTGCAAGATGAATTATAAAGAATGACAGGAGTGTTATTCCCAAAAGGGTGATGAGTATCTCTATTAAGCGTTTGGCAAGATATTGAAACATTTTATTTTAGGTTGAGATACGATGGCGGAGAGGGAGGGATTCGAACCCTCGGTGGAGTTTTACCCCCACAACCGCTTAGCAGGCGGCTGCCTTAAACCACTCGGCCACCTCTCCAGAGAAAAACTGCCTCGTAACCGTGTGTTAGTTGTTTGTTAACTGCCGTCGATATCCAAACAATTTTAATGATACCACATTTGTTTAATTAAGTTCAAAAACCTGTTGAGCCCAAAAAATGCCGACAGAAAATAGTGTGCTTTTTCATAACAGGTAGTGGGTATTGTCTGATTGAGAAATCAATTGGCATTTTCGAATTGAGTGGGCAAAAAATGTTAACCTGGATCCAGCGGTAACGAAAAACCGACAATCTCCGGAAGGAGTGGTATGGTGGAGTCTTCAACTCATTCTCGGCGAACATCCCTGTCCGCCTGCGAGGGAATTTTGCGATTCTGGGGTCCCCAAAAATCGGAGATTTTTGGGGCTGTTGACCTCCACGGCAAATCTAATGCAAAATTCAAATCCGTTCAGACTCCACCATACCACTCCTTTGGTCCTTATCGCAGGATTTGGGATTAAATTAGCACAACAAAGGGCAGAGGAGGTTCTGCTCTCCGAACCTCCTCTGCCCTTAACGAGAAAAAACTTTTATTGTTCAGTTTTTGTGCTTCTGTTTGTAATCCTCTATCGCCTTTTTCAGGGCATCGGCACCAAGGTTTGAACAATGCATCTTCTGCGGTGGTAGCCCACCTAATGCCTTTGCCACCTCTTCCTTGGATATCTTCATTGCCTCATCAAGGGTCTTGCCCTTCACCATCTCCGTAATCATACTGCTTACAGCTATCGCCGCACCACAGCCAAAGGTCTGGAATTTTGCATCAACTATCTTGTCATCCTTTACCTTGATGAATAGTTTCATTACATCACCACAAACGGGGTTTCCTTCTACACCTACGCCATCGGCATCAGGCATCTCGCCCACGTTCCTGGGATTCATAAAGTGATCCATTACTTCTTTTGAATACATGATCCACCATCCTCCATATCTCCCCACCCTTTTGCATAGGGTGAGAGTTCTCTTAATCTGTTTATTATCTGAGGAAACTCCTCAAGGGTATAATCAATCTGTTCCTCTGTATTACCCATTCCCATGCTGAAGACAATAGAACCATGGGCAACATGAGAGGGTATTCCCATAGATAGAAGAACAGGAGAGGCCTTAAGTGCCTTGGAGGTACATGCAGAGCCACTTGCAGCGTATATCCCTTTTGATGCCAGCATCAGCAGCATCCCTTCACCCTCGATATACTCAACACAGAAGCTTGCATGTCCTGGCAGTCTCTGCTCTGGATGTCCTGTAAAGTGCACCTTCTCTATCTTAAGCACTCCCTCCACCAGCTTATCCCTTAGCCTTCTGACATGTTCCATCCGCTTTGGCAACTCCTCTTTGGCAAGTTCAGCAGCCTTTCCCATACCCACTATTGCAGGCACATTCTCTGTGCCTGCCCTTCTGCCGCTTTCCTGTATGCCACCGAAGATCAGAGGAATTATTCTCTGACCCTCTCTGATATACAAGGCACCTGCACCTTTTGGTCCATAGAACTGGTGAGCTGAAATGCTCATCAGATCCACACCCAGATCCTTAACATCTACATCTATATTTCCAACTGAAGCTACACCATCGCTATGAAAGGTGATATTCCTCTCTTTGGCAATCTCTGCTATCTCTTTTATCGGTTCTATTGTACCCACTTCCGAACTTGCATGAATAACTGAGATAAGTATTGTCTCATCTGTAATAGCCTTTTTTACTGCCTCCGGATCTATCATACCGTATTTGTCTGGGTTAACATAGGTAACAGTAAAACCCAGCTTCTCAAGAAAACGTGCGGGATTGAGAATCGAGTGGTGCTCCATTCTTGTAACAATAATATGCTTTCCTTCATACTGATGAGCGAAGGCAATACCCCTCAGGGCAAAGTTGTTCGCCTCTGCACCACTTGAGGTAAAGACTATTTCAGAGGGCTTCGCATTAATCAGAGCAGCCACCTGTTCCCTCGCCCGCTCAATAGCCTCTCGAGCCCTTACCCCAAGGGGATATACACTCAGGGGATTACCGAACTCCTCCTTCAGATAAGGCATCATTGCCTCAAGGACTTCTTCTCTCAGGGGATTTGTAGCAACATGATCAAAATAACACTCCATAACATCCTCTCTTTCCTATTTTTCTCCATCATCAGAGGGAACAGGACAATACTTGCCTGAACCTCTCTTTCTTATGTAAAACTTATAATAGTCATCTGCCTCGTCAACACCTATGAACTCATTACCAGTCTTTTCACACCACTCAGGTATATCCTCAAGGGCACCGTCATAGTCTGTCAGGAGTTCGAGGATCTGCCCTTCCCCCAAGTTGTTCATCATCTCTTCAAGTTTCAGCAGATGCATGGGACACATCATGTAGACAATGTCCGTGGTAACATCAGGCTTTATATCATGAACAAATTTCAGTTTCGTCATACCGGTGCTCCTGTCTTTGCCTTTGCTAACATTGAAAAGTCCTTGTATGATTTTCCCTTTAAAAGATCCTCAAGGGTAACCGTATTTAGAAAATCCTCTATCTGTTTGCCGAGACTCTTCCACAGCAGATGAGTAACACACTGTTCAACCCTTACACACCCTTCTTCCGGATTCAGACAGGAGGTAATAGCAAGAGGACCTTCGAGCTCAACCAGGATGTCTGCTATGGTAATCTCAGAGGGCTGTCTTGAAAGTATGTATCCTCCACCCGGGCCCTTCACGCTCTTTATAAGCCCGGCCCTTCTTAGTTTGTTCAGTATCTGCTCCAGATAGTGAATGGATACATCCTGACGCCTGGATATCAGTTTGATATTCACAGGTTCATCAGGCCATCCTCTGGCAATCTCATACATTGCTCTCACACCATATTGTCCCTTTGTCGATAACCTTAGCATGTTTTAATTATAAAATACTTAACTAAATTTGTCAAGTATTATTAATGACCCATGCTATTT
>JALUAR010000097.1 GCA_027050975.1 Thermodesulfovibrio sp. | reverse complement strand
ACTTTCAGAGCAAATAGAGCATCTCACAGAAGAACTTTCTGCAGCCTATGAAAAGAAACTCAGAAGGAGGAAAAAACATGGTTAATCTGATTCATTTTTCAAGTAGATTTATTTTTGAGGAAAGACGATCCCTTGGGCATCTCCCCATGCTAAAGTACTTCTTTATTTTTTTTATGGGAATACTTTATTATAGTCAAAATTTACTCTAAATCAATAATGAGAGATCTGCTATCTAAAATCAAAAATCACTCAGCTGTTGTGGGTGTAATAGGCCTTGGCTATGTGGGGCTACCACTGGTTATTGAATTTGCACGGGCTGGCTTCAGGGTTATTGGATTCGATCTGGACTCAGAGAAGGTAAAAGTCTTATCTTCAGGCAGATCCTATATAAAGCACATTCCCTCGAAGGATATCAAGCACACTATCCAGGAGAACCATTTCACACCGACTACAGATTTCTCTTTGCTCAGAGATACGGATTGCATACTCATATGTGTCCCCACCCCACTTAATGAACACAGGGAGCCTGATTTAACTTATGTTATAAGTACTACAGAGACTATAGCCAGGTATTTGAGGAAGGATCAACTCGTTGTACTTGAATCCACCACATATCCCGGCACCACAGACGAAGAGATGAGGCCAATTCTGGAATCAACAGGGCTTAAGGCAGGGAAGGACTTTTATCTTGCCTATTCTCCGGAAAGAGAGGACCCAAACAACAGGAACTTCAGTACACGGACAATCCCAAAGGTTGTGGGAGGTTTTACAAAGAGATGTCTGAAGGTGGCTAATGCCCTCTATGGCGAAATCATCGAAACAACCGTACCTGTCTCTTCCACCAAAGTGGCTGAGGCCACCAAGCTGTTGGAAAACATATACAGGGCAGTCAATATCGCAATGGTTAATGAATTGAAAATCCTCTTTGACCGTATGGGCATAGATGTATGGGAGGTAATTGAGGCATCAAAGACCAAACCCTTTGGGTTTCAGGCATTTTATCCAGGCCCGGGCCTTGGGGGGCACTGTATCCCCATTGATCCCTTCTATCTCACCTGGAAGGCACGGGAGTATGACTTCAGCACCAGGTTTATTGAACTGGCAGGTGAGATAAATACCTCCATGCCTTACTTTGTAGTTGAAAAAGTGATTGAAGGGCTTAATGGTCAAGGCAAAAGCATTAAAGGTGCAAAAATTCTTATTCTGGGGCTTGCCTATAAAAAGGACATAGATGACATAAGGGAGTCACCATCCTTAAAACTGATTGAACTTTTAAAGGGACGTGGAGCTAACGTACAATACAATGATCCCTATGTGCCAAGGATAAAAAAGACAAGAAAATACAATTTCAGGATGAAATCGGTACCATTGACTCCCGAGCGACTGCAGAGCTTTGACTGTGTCCTGATCTCTACTGATCACTCCTGTTATGATTACGAGTTTATAGTAAAGCACTCATCTCTGGTTATTGATACAAGAAATGCCACAAAGGGCATAAGGGCAGAAGGCAAGATCATCAAGGCATAAATTATTCTTTACCTAAAACTACTGCAACTAAAGAACCACCTCCACCTGTTAAACTAACTTAAAAACTGTTGATCTTCCCTGCGGCAAGACCGCAGGGAATCTAATGCAAGGAAAATCTTTGTAATATTCGCTCGCTTGACCCCGTGGCAAGACCACGGGGAATACGCTCGCTATCCATTTAATTCAGGATTTAATTATCCCTCTCTCGGTAAGTCTCCTTACATCAAGGGCTCTGTCTATCTCCTCATCCGTCAGGTCTGTCATCTCCCTGACCACATCTTTGATGGTCCTACCCTCCTTATAGGCCCTCTTTGCAATCTCTGCTGCCTTGTCATAACCGATTACGGGGGTAAGGGCGGTAACTATTATCGGATTCTTATACAGTATCGTCTCTATCGTCTCCTTGTTTACAGTAAAGCCATTAATCACCTTTTCTGTAAAAGCTTTAATAGAGTTTGTCAGTAGAGTTATGGACTGGAGGACATTGTAGGCAATCAGTGGTAACATAACATTTAGTTCAAAGTTGCCAAAACTGTTGGAGATGGTTATTGTGACATCATTGCCCATTGTCTGCACACAGGCCATTATTGTAGCCTCGCAGACTACGGGATTAACCTTCCCGGGCATTATGCTTGAGCCTGGCTGAAGTGCCGGAAGCGTTATCTCAGAAAGCCCTGCCAGGGGGCCGCTACTCATCCATCTGACGTCATTGGCAATCTTTATGACTGAGGATGCCGTAGTTTTGAGATGACCGCTAAGCTCTGTCACGGCATCCATGGTGGCCTGAGCAGAGAAGTGACAGTCTGTCTCCTCAAAGGCTATCCCTGTCTTCTCAGAAAGCCTCTTAACCACCTGAGAGGCAAACTCGGGATGGGCGTTAATGCCGGTTCCCACTGCTGTTCCGCCTATTGCCAGTTTTCTTAGTCCCTTGAGAGAGGAATTAATTCTGTTTATCGAATCCCTTATTTGGCAAGCCCACCCCTGCATCACCTGGCTGAGCCTTATCGGCATTGCATCCATCAGGTGAGTTCTGCCTGTTTTTATCACATCATCAAGCTGTGAGGCTTTTTCAGTTACTGTATCTTCAAGCTTCTTTAGTGCAGGAAGAAGCCTAAGTTGTACCTCAATACAGGCACTGACATGGATTGAGGAAGGAATGACATCATTTGAAGACTGGCAGAGATTCACATGATCATTCGGATGTACTGCCCTGGAGTTACGGTCTCCGGTGAGAAGTTCCGAGGCCCTGTGGGCTATCACCTCATTGGCATTCATGTTTGTAGAGGTACCGGAACCAGTCTGGAACACATCAACGGGAAAGTGGTCATCCCACCTGCCCTCAGCAACCTCTTCGGCAGCCCTCTTTATTGCCTCTGCCAGGGCAGGCTCAAGCAGGCCAAGCTCGGCATTTGCCTCGGCTGCTGCTGCCTTTATCAAGGCAAGGGCCCTTATAAACGGCCTGGGCATCCTGAGTCCGCTTATTCTGAAGTTGTCTACAGCCCTCTGGGTCTGGGCACCATAGAGGGCATCTGCAGGGACCCTTACCGTTCCTAAAGAGTCTCTCTCTTCTCTATACTCTGCCATTTTCTCCTCCCAGTGTATCTAAAAAACAGATTTCGCAGATTCATCTGCACCCTCGGAAATTATAACACAATCCATTGGACAGGTAGACTCTGTTGGCAAAGAGATGGACTTCAATACTCATTTAACAAATAAGGGAACTACCCATAACAACCTAGTCCTTATATAACACCATTGTTGTTCAACAATTTTGTTGTACTTGTCAAGTGTAAACTTATTGCCAGAAATCAATGTATAATAAAACCATGCCTTTCCTACGAGGACATCATCTTGTATGCCTGCAGTTTTACAGGGGCGAGGGGTATGACAGGCCCTTTATTGATAACCTGACCGATATTATCGATAGAGCAGAAACCGAAGGAGTGTTTGTTGTAGAGGGTCCTGATGATGTCTGCAGATGCTGCCCGTACCTAAAAGGTACTGTATGTAAGTACACGGAAGATTCTGAAGAAGAGATTAAGGAGATGGACAGAAGGGCTATGGAGTTTCTCGCTGTAAAAGCAGGCGAGAAACTCCACTGGAGCCATGTTAGAGAGAGGCTTCCGGAGATATTCGGTAAATGGGCCGAACTTTATTGTGAAGGCTGCCACTGGAGAAAGGCATGTCTTAAGAGCCCACTGTACATGAAACTTAAAAAAGGATATACTGAACATAGATAGTGATATCTTATGTATGAGCGATTTTTATCTGAGATTATCAGGTGGAGGCGGTTCAGAACTCCAGGAGTTTAGTCACCTCTGCAAATTACCATAGATATATCCTGTCTCTTCCAAGACCTGTTACTCTACCAAAAGGGTATCCATCATCACCTCATACAATAGGTGAGCATATCTGTAAAAGAATGCTTGACCTGGGACTTAAACAGAAGGATGTGGCAGAAATCATCGAGTCAACCATCTGGAACTGGGAGCATGGAAAAAACCTGAATGAAGATATATTCCGAAGATTATGAATTTCCTTGGTTGTGTACCTTTTGAAGTTCCCAAAGGAAATCTTTCCATGATTGAGGCTTTTCTGATATATTTTCTTGATTCAGCACCCACCTGAGATGCTCTGGTGGGTGCTATCTTAAAGGGGCTAATCTATTTCTTCAGAATCATCCCTCCACCTACCTTCACTCCCCATCTGAATCTGTGAGGAAATGCCCTGAACTCTTCTATCAGCATGCCATCTGCTTTAAACACTCTTATATCAGCCCTGTTTTTAGGCTCAGGCCCCTTTCCTGCCACTATCTCTTCCTGAAAGTCTCCTTCTAAATCCACACACTCTATATA
>JALUAR010000096.1 GCA_027050975.1 Thermodesulfovibrio sp. | reverse complement strand
GTATAGGAATCTCCTTCGAATCCCACTCCTTATTTATTCTGTTCATTAAAATTCTCACTATGTCGTAATCACTGTCTCTTGCCTCATCAAATCCGTCCACTCCTTCCTGGATGCTTCCCACTACCGAGTCTCTTTCTTTCAGTCCGTTAATGGAAAGCATAGCCTTTTTCAGTCTGATGAGAAAATCTCTGTCCAGTTCTGAGCGGGCAACAAAGAGATACTGCGGAATGGAATAGGAATATCTCAAAACTCTGAGACCGTTGTTAATGTAAGGTTTTGCAACCATTTCGGGTACACCTGTAGCATCGAATATCCTTGCAAGTACGGCTGTAAGGGCGCTTTCGTCAGAACCCAACCTTACCACTTCGAAAAGGTCGTCTTCGGATATTCCTATTCTCCGAAGCATGATCTCCGGAAGAAGGCCTGAACCAGGACATGAATATCTTCCGAATACAAACGTGCTGTCAATCAGGTCTGCTGTCTTCTTTATTGAAGAGTCATCTCTGACAAGGAGCACGCTTCTGTACTCGGATCTCCCGTTTATTCTCAGTTTCACTAGGGGAGTAACGGAGATCTCATTGTAAGCTACACAGTACAGGGTGGGGCATATGAAAGCAATGTCAGCAGTGCCTGTTTTCAGGGCAGTTATAATCTCGCTGCTTTTCTTTACCACCCTGATTCTGATATCTACATTCAACTCTTTTTCAAGATACCTTTTCAGGGGCAGAAACTTCCTGTACATTGTGGAAGGCGGTTGAAGCGGAATAAGAGCCATTGTTATCTGCTCTTTAGCAGAGATCGGAACAACACTCAGAATCAAGAGTATAGCTGTCAGTATGCCTCTTAGTAAAAGCAATCTCAAGAATATACACCTCAACAGAAATAATGGGACTCCCTGTAGCTGCAGGGAGTCCGAGCAAACGGGTTCGGAATATTTTAAAACATTCCGAACCCAAGATGCGGGGGGAATTAGATTATCAGTTCAGGTCTATCAAGCTTCACCTTTATTCTCTTCTTCTTTCTGATGTAGTCAAGGACAACATCGTAAATCGGAGGGCCTGACTGTTCGGCCATTGATGCCCATCCTGTAAAGGTATACTCCTTATCAGGATGGACCGGCTTGCCTCTCACCTTCAGATCCTGTATCCTGTTACCCATCTTCTCCTTAACAACAATCTTGAAATCCAGACCTTTTGTCCTTACAATATCACCACCCTGTTGTTTATAGGGGTCAAGGTTGAAGAGATTGTCCGTAATATCCTCCAGAATATCCTTGATCATTTTCCCTTTTATTTTGCTTTTATAAGTGTTGGGATAGGTAAGGGCTGTCTGTGAGTAGACATCATCAGCTGTAATCGGACCTGGAAGGACTGTTCTGCCCCATCTGAAGCCTGGTGAGAAGGCAAAGTCAGCATCATAATATTCAACTAATGCCTCGCATATCAACTCATCAAACGTGCCATCCAGATTACCCCTTCTGTACAGGATATCCTCGGTATGACCAACTACCTCCTCCAGCTTCTTCTTATAGGGAGCCCTTATCTCTTCGATCAATTTTGAGATCTCCCTGTCAGGCTCTATCATTTCGGACATTACCGGAATAAGCCTGTATGAATAGTCGGTTATCCTTTTACCTTTTACCTCAAGATCGAGTCTTGAGAGAAATTTTCCGTAACAACCTGAGCCTATAACAAGGGTGTTACCAACGACGATCGGTTTCGGAACACCGTCATGGGTATGTCCGCCCAGAATGACGTCTATCCCTTTAACCCTGCTTACAAGCTTCTTATCCACATCCATTCCGTTATGGGAGATCACTATGACAAGGTCAACCTTCTTTGCCCTGACCTCATCTACAATCCTCTGAAGATTTTCCTCTTTAATTCCGAAAGACCAGTTCGGAATCAGCCTTCTCGGATTGGCAATAGGAGTATAGGGGAATGCCTGTCCTATAATCGCAACGGCAAGACCGTTTATGCTTTTAATTACATAGGGATCAAATATTGGGTCTTCCCACGTGGCGTCATGAACATTCTGAGCAACAAAAGGAAACTTCATCATCTTGATCAGTTCCAGAATCCGCTCTTCACCGTAAGTAAACTCCCAGTGTCCGGTCATGGCATCGCAACCGAGGGCATTGAGCACCCTCACCATATCCTCTCCCCTGGTCCAGAGACTTGTTGCCGAACCCTGAAGCGTGTCTCCAGTGTCCACATATAGCACCTTCCCCGGTCTCTCAGCCCTGATCTGTTTCATCAGAGTGGCTATATACGCAAAACCCCCCATCTTTCCGTATTCTTTTGCAAGGGCAAGATAGTCATCGCTTGTATAGGCATAGGCTTCAAGCGAGCCTGGTTTATATCCGAAGTATTTCAGGAACTCCTTTCCGGTCAGGTGAGGTGGTTTTCCCTTGTTCGAACCAACCCCTATGTTAGTATCCGGCTCTCTGTAATATATGGGCACTAACTGTGCATGGGAGTCGGTTGTATGAAGTATGGTAATGTTTCCTTTTGATTCAAATCTAAAAAGGTTTTTCGGTGTCAAACTCTTTGCAAAGGCCACCGGTGCCAGGGTTGCGGTACCGGCAGCAAGGGCCAGCATCTGTACGAATTCTCTTCTCGTTATACTCATATAGAACTCCTCCTCTGAATCATGTTGGATTTACATTCTAAAGCCCGGCACCTGTATGGGAAGACCATTGGATATATAGGTAAGATATAGCTCCAGATTCCGATACTCCTCACTCTGATATGGAAGCGGTTTGGTCCGCGTATTCTTCATACAACCTCTGAATCTTCTTTGCAACGAACCAACAGCACCCCATTTCAGTCTGTATGAAGGCCAGTGGTCGGCATGCCCTCTATAATGTGAGATCAGGTTAGCCCTTGCCATATATCCCGCGTACTTAACATGACATATGGCACAATTGAAATTAAACTGTCCCTGCCTCTTATAATAAAAAGCTTTTCCTTTCTCGTAGAAAGGCCCGGCCGGACCGTCAATGCTCACATTTATGGGCATTCCGTTTGACAGGGACTTCACATAGAGTTCAAGGGCCAGCTGATCATATGATTCGTATTTAAGTGGCTTGGCACCCATTCTTTTTTCACGACACATATTGATCTGCAGTGCTACCGTCTTTATGCCTTTGATTTCCGGGTCGTACTTGGGAAAGGTGGTTGCTGCACCTACTAAATCCTTCCCATTTTCGCCGTGGCAGCTGGCACATGATTTTCCTTTGCTGCCGTCAACGGAGTGAAAAAGCTCTTCTCCATCTTCCAGCATCAACTCTCCGGGATTACCTTCCTCGGCCATCTGTTTTGTGGTATCACCATAGAACTCCTTATATCTGCGTTCGTACTCCTCCGGAGAGATACTCGGAGTATACTCGACAATCTCCGTTTCTGTTGATCCTGCTCTTACGCTACCTACAAACTCTATCGAAGTTATTACGATTATGACTGACAGCGCCATCAGTACTTGAAGTAGCGCCAATCTCTTTCTATTCATCCGTTACCTCCTCCTTATCGTTTATTACTTTAATGGTACTGAGATTTATTTCGGACTTATCTGAACGGTCTTTTCATAGACACCGCCCTTGTTATCCTTCCATATGATCCTCAAAGGAGCAGCCTTATCTGCCTTGAGGTAGAAGGTCATAAATGGGTCCGCACTTACAGCAATGGTCCATTCACAACGCGTAATTACTTCATTTCCGTAGTAGACAGTCACGTCATTTATATAGTACGCAGGTATTAACTTTCCGGTTTTCTTATCCTTTCTGAACCCTGTCTCCATGGGATGGATTATCAGGGCCTTTATTGGAATGATATCGCCTTTTTTGATATTTCTGGGGATCCTTATCTTAATCTTTCCAATCCTCTTTGACATCCTTTTCCTCCTTTTAGATAATTTTTAACTCGATTTACTCTATTATCCGCCACATCCACCTATGGTGACCTTAACAGGGTTTACGGCACCATAGAGTTTGCCTTTGCTTGTCTCGACAACAGCACGAACATTAGATGTCTTTCTCATCTTGATTCTCAGCTTGATCTCCGCCTTTCCATTGGCAGGACTCAGGTCGACTCTTGCTGTATAGGGCTTGATGTTGCCTTCGACAAAGATATAGATACTCTTGACATAGTTGTCTGGCTCCATTGGCAGGTCAGATGAAACCCTGATCGGCACAACCGCACCGTTTTCAGCAATTATTGGGGTTTTAAGTTCAACATGGGAGTCTTCGATCTTCCTGTCTCCAAAAAATCTCTTCAACACATCTTTGATGTTTTCACCTTCTGCTGCTGCAACTGCAGGCTTTGCGGAAGCTCCCTTCTCAGCAAATGCCTGCTTCTTGAAAAACGGCAGGGAACCACTCATCACCAAAGCAGCACAGGTA
>JALUAR010000095.1 GCA_027050975.1 Thermodesulfovibrio sp. | reverse complement strand
CTTTATTGATGTACTTGTATTCATTAGTGTCCGGTAAAAATTTAATAAGAACCCTACAATACAATGTTTTACTCTGTTTATCGGACAGTAGTGATTTGTATTCTATTTTAGCATAGTTGTTAGAGAGTTTCATGCCACCCAGGTGGATCCCTGTCACTGGATTTGGGACGAAATTAGCTCTTGACCACTTGAATCCTGGAATCCTTGAATCCTCAACTTAGAGAAAAATCATCATTTACAAAGTCTCTTTAATCCTGCCTTTAAAGCTGCTTCCCCAGCCTTTTTATACTCCTCGAGAGTGATTCTCCTGTCAAGGGGTGGAATGTCAAAGGCCTTGTAGCAGGGGTAGTACTGATCCATTACATTAACATATGTATTGGGAGAGATCTCCTCGGCAAGGAATCTCATCACTTCCTCAGTACCTGCAAGGTCATCTGGAAGCACAAGATGTCTCACCAGTAAGCCTCGAACAGCAATGCTATCCTCAATTACAAGGTCACCTACCTGACGATGCATCTCTTTGATTGCCTTCTTTGCAACCTCTGGATAGTCCTCTGCAAGGGAGTATTTCCTTGCAACGTTGGGATCAGAGTACTTAAAGTCAGGCATGTAAATATCTATTATACCTTCCAGGATCTTTAATGTTTCTATGGATTCGTATCCACCACAATTGTAGACAATAGGAATATTGAGCCCTCCCTCAATAGCTCTCTCAAGGGCTTCCAATATCATGGGAACCTGGTGTGTGGGAGTTACGAGATTAATATTGTGGCATCCAAGGGCCTGCAACTCGAGCATAACAGAGGCAAGTGCCTCTGTGCTCATTTCGGAGCCCTCGCCAAGATGGCTTATTGCGTAGTTCTGGCAGTAGAGACAGCCAAGATTACAGTATGTAAAGAATATGGTTCCGGAGCCACCAGAACCAACAAGGGGGGGCTCTTCTCCAAAGTGAGGACCCCAGCTTGAGACTATGGCAGTTGAACCAGTTCTACAGAAACCCACCTCCTCAGCAGTACGGTCAACTCCACACTCCCTCGGGCAGAGTCTGCAGCCCTGAAGCATTGAGATAGCCTCATCTATCTTATGCCTCAGTTCTGCTTTGGAGAGTTCTATATAAAGAGGCTTTGTCTTATTTTGTGAGTTTTTCAGCAATCTCCTTGGCATTCCAGGCAATCCTTTTAATTGAATCCAGTATCATCACATACAATCCTGAGACCTTCGGCAGACATAACCCTTCAATCAGCCTCTCTTCATGGAGTGTGGAAAACTCATTGGCTGTTCTCTCTATCTCTCTTTCCGATTCAATGATATAGTTTGCCAGAAATCTGTTTCTGGCAAGAATGAGATCGCTCATATTCAGAATCACCTCTTTGGTCCTGTTGAACAGATAATTGATCTCGGAGACCGCCTTGTCACTGAAGAGGAGATCCTCATGGATCTTTGTCTCTATAGCACGGGAAATCAATTCTATATTACCTGCCATTCTTTCTAAATGTGATGGAATAGGGGCGTAAAGTCGGGCTGTGGGGTCTACATCGGAAGCTGATATCAAATCATCAGTAAGCTGTTTCTCCTTTTTCTTTACATCCACTACAATTGCATTAGCTTCTTTAAGAAACGATTCCTTGTTGTAGATGAAGGCATTATAAAGAAGAGATAATGCTTCCTCAATTTTGTTTGCCATCTCGTGAATCTCTGATACAAACTCTTTTGTTGTGGCCTGTTTCATAAACCCCTCCTTCCCGGATGTTTGTTAAAGAATTGAACGATGCACCCCACTTTTTAATTAAATTATATCACAAAAAACCTTTCCAAACCCTGATTTTATCTTAACCTTGATACCCTGGCTATTATTTTGAGGACTCTTCTGGTGGAGGGAAGAACTTTAAAGCGGTCATCCAGCCTGTACCCCACTACCCACACGATGTCATCACCTGATACAATAATGGGAACCGAATCTCTCACATCTCTCGGGACCTTCTCATCAACAAAGAAATCCTGAAGTTTCTTTCTCTTTCCAAAGCCAAAGGGATAAAAATAATCCCCCTTCTGTCGTGCTCTGATCCTCAGGGGAAAACTTAGAGAATCAAGATCAAGAGAGACTTCATATCTTCCATCACCCAGATTATCCTTCTCTGCTGTAATGCTGGATATAAGAACCAATCCAGCCTCTTTAACAACCGTCTCTCCAGGCACATTCAGGGTATACTCCCCTACCCTTTCAGGCGCTTGAGATGTAATGGTAAGCGTGGAATAACTCTTAATTACCCTTATGCCTCCTGGCAGATAGATTCGTGCTCCTGTTGAACCCTCCTGAATCAGTCTTATAATCTCCTCAATATGTTCCACCCCGATTTCCCTTAAACCTCTTGTTTCGTCAATCACACGAAGCAAGGCCCTACGAAGAATTACACGCTCCATTGTCTCAAGAGGAGAAAGAAAGAGCTCTACTGATTTGTCTGACTTGCGGCTTATAAGCCGCATCAATGCCTTTGCTACCTGTATATCAAGATATTCATCCTCTTCACGCAATACAGAGGCTACCCTGGAAAGGGTTTTTGTCAGATTCGGATTGAATCTCTTAAGAACGGGAATAACCTCCTGTCTTATCCTATTTCTGAGATAATCCTTCTTGAGATTTGACGAATCCGTTAAAAACTTCAGACCTCTTTCCTGAAGATATCTCTCTATTTCTGTTTTTTGCACCTCAATAAGCGGTCTGATGATTTTTCCCCTTACAGGTGGGATACCGGAAAGCCCTCTTCGTCCGCTTCCGCGAATAAGCCTCATTACAACGGTTTCTGCCTGGTCATCCGCATGATGTCCTGTGGCAATTCTGTCTGATTCTGTTCTGATGGCCTCCTGCTCAAGGGCATGATACCGAAGCACCCTGGCGGCCTCCTGAAGACTGAGCCCTTCTCTTTCTGCGTATGTCCTGACATCTACCTCAACGGTGTTGAAGCCAACACCCAATCTCTCCGCTATCTCTTTACAAAACCTTTTTTCCCTTTCCGTTTCATCCGGCCTGAGTCCGTGATCAACATAAAGGGCCTCAAGGGAGATCTTCCACTGCTTCCGGAGTTCATGAAGCAGATGGAGAAGGCAGACCGAGTCAGGTCCTCCCGAGAGGGCAATAAGAACCCTCTCGCCACCATAAAGCATGGCATAACGTTTAATTGTGTTGTTTACCTTTTTCAGAATATCCATTTCATTAGTGTCCGGTAAAAATTTAATAAAAACCCTATAGAGGGCAGTAGTGTATCCATTTCAGAACTTAAAGTACTCCTCTGTTGCTCTACCTAATCTATCATATTTAACCCTTGCTATGAAATGCTCACCAGGCAGAAAATAGTAAGAGAGTTCATACCATGTCACAATGGTCTCTCCTTTTTCTGTTTTAAGCTCTGGATAAGGAGCCTTGGCAAAGTAAAGAAAGTTCTTCACAGTCCTCAACTGCTTTGACTCCTTAATCTCAGGGGCATCCTCTGAGTATTTAAAGACCCTTTTTACACAGACTGTTCTTGTAAAGAGATCAACAAAACCTACCTTATAGACATTGTCTGAACGGGTTACAAACCACCATCTGAAGAAATCATTTGGCAGAGGGCATAACCTGTAGTGGTATTCATCTAACTGGCTTCTCAGGTAATTCTCAACAAGCCCTTTGAGATAGAATCTTCCTGCCATATATGAGACAAGAAAGAGTATGCAAAAAAGGGTTATCAGTCGCTTGCCATTTTCCTTCCGGAAAGTCAAAATAAGGGCTAACAAAATGGCTCCTGTAACATAAGGGTCAATAATAAAGGCTAAATCCAGAGAGTACGCAGTCCAGTCAAGCGGTGAAAGAACCCTTGTGGGATACTGTGTTGTCAAATCCATGGCAATATGAACTCCGTAACAGACATACGCCAGAAAGGAATAGAAAAGCAGGTTTTTCCTTGCACTCCATCTTCCCATTAGACCGAGCAAAAAGGGCACAACCGCAAGAGCCACTATTCCGTGGGTAATCCCTCTGTGATAACGGAGGAAGATATCAAGCCCCCAGAGACGACTGATGTAATCAAGGTCCGGAGCCAGTGATGCCAGCACAGCCATAGCAAGGGTTGCCTTCTTACGAGGGAAGAGGTTTGAGATCAGTGCACCTGTCAGACCGTGTGTAACCGGATCCATACATGATAGTTTAGTTAAGTCAGAATAAAACTTGCAAACGGCCTTTGTAAATGTTTTATAATTTCATGTTCTGATATAGTATGCTATAGCCTATGGCCTTATATTTTACGGAGTCAACTATAAAGAATTCTCCTTAACGAGGAATTTAGATTTATGAGAAAGCATAGCGAAAAGAGTTCTCAGGAGTTTATGAGCAGTGGCCATGATGGCTTTTTTATAAGGGAGGCCGTCA
>JALUAR010000094.1:6811-18583 GCA_027050975.1 Thermodesulfovibrio sp. | reverse complement strand
TTTAGATACTTTAATATTAAAATAACATATCGACCTATAATTTGTCAAAATAATAAAAAATTGGTATAATGAAAAAAGCATGATATTAAAAAACTAATTAAAAGCTAAACTTAAGGGAGGTAAGCTATGGGTGAAGAGAGGCGTAATAACCAATCAATCATTTCCACATCCGTACAGGTTATCACCAATCCCAGAAAGTTCTTCTCGGAGATGGATCCCTCAGGTGGTTATGCCGAGCCAATGAAATTCTTTTTTGCAATGGCTGCAATAGGTTGGCTTATCAATCTTGTGGGTACCACCTTGATGCTTGGTAAGGCATCGCTTGTTTCATTCCTTGCCATGGCCATTGCCGGGCCTGCTGTTCTGTTTATCGCAGGCTTTGCTGGAGCTCTTATTCTTCATATCATCTGGCAGATACTTGGCTCTAATGCATCCTTTGAGACATCTTATCGTTCTGTTGCCTATGCTACAGGTATCAGCCCTTTAACATCACTGATCTCCTTTATTCCCGTTGTTGGTGTTCCTTTCAGCATCGCCTGGGCCATATTTTTGCTTATCACCGCATCTGTTGAGGTGCATAAGATCAGACAGAGCCTTGCATGGGCGGTATGGGGAGTTGTAGGAGCCTTTCTGATTGTTTCCACGATAACTGTTCAGTTTTTTTACAACAAAAATCTCAGCTATACTACTGCTGTAAGCATGAACGAGTCATCTATACATCAGCAGAGGTAGCTGTTCAGTCCAGGCTAAGGCGAGCAGCCAGTTTTATGGCCTCTTTAATGCTGGTATCCCTTGCCTTACCCTTCCATGCTATGTCATAGGCAGTGCCGTGATCAGGGGATGTTCTTATAACAGGCAGTCCCAGGGTGAGGTTTACGCCCCTGTCAAAGGCTATCATTTTCAGTGGAATAAGCCCCTGGTCATGGTACATTGCCACTACCACATCAAGCTCTCCCTTGTATGCCTGTCGGAAGATAACATCTGGAGGTATGGGGCCTGTAACAGGCAGTCCTTCCTTGCGCGCTCTTTCAATAGCCGGAAGGATCACTCTTATTTCCTCATCTCCGAAGAGTCCTCCTTCTCCTGCATGGGGGTTAAGGCCAGCCACACCAATTCGTGGTGAGTCAAGCCGTAACATCCGGCAGGCCTGATAGCTGAGCTTAATTTTTTCGTAAACCATATCCTCGGTAATGGTGCCTGGGACATCCTTTAACGCAATGTGGATGGTTACAAGTACGACACGAATAGGTTCACCTATAAGCATCATGGCGAAACTGCTTTTGCCAGTAAGGTCGGCAAGCATCTCTGTATGTCCCGGCCAGTTAAGTCCTGCCATATTGAGAGCTTCCTTGGATATGGGGGAGGTGACCATGGCATGGAATTCGCCTTCAAGGCATTTCTCTGCTGCATACTTTATAAACCGGTAGGATGCGAGGCCACTTTCCGCTGTGGGTTGCCCCTTTTTAAACCCCTTCAGTTTGTATGGCTCTATGACTTCAACAGATTCAGGACTTATCCCGACAACCGAGGCTGCCTCTTCAATAACCGATCTGTCTCCAATAATACAGGGTCTGCATAATGCCCTGATTTCATCCGATGAGGCTGCCCTGAGACATATCTCAGGGCCTATACCTCCTGCATCCCCCATTGTTATGGCGATTCGTTTCATTTAACTCGGAATACCTGTGGCTTGCCAAAGGGTTACCTTATAGTTCCTCCCCTCAAAGGAGGAGAGATATTTGGATTCCCTGGCAGCTTGCTGCAGGGAGATTCATTAGTCATTCGATAACAAATTCGAGGCTTTTTAACAGGATGCCATCTTCTGTGGTAATGTCAACTCTCCACTTGCCCTTCCAGCCCGGCAGTATGATCTTACTGCTGTAGGTGCGCCAGTTTGCAGATCTGACAGGTAGTGTAACTTCAGCCATAAGCCTGTCGCCGTAAAACCACAGGTGTTTTACCACTGTTTCACCCTCTGCACCCACTACCCTGGTAAATGTGTACACCTTACCAACTGTTGAGGGAAATCGGTCTGAGACATCAACAGGTGTCCTGTTTACGACATTTCTGCATATTGCAGACTCGGTTATCCTGAGCTTTGTTATCGGTTCCTCAGCTGTTAGCAACGAAGGAACAAAGAGAATAATCGCAATGAGGATAAGTCCCCCTTTCCATCTGAAGCCCATATTAAATACCTCCTGTTGGTTTATTGTTCTATTAATCTCAGAATGTTTTGGCACACTGTTTTGCAATTTAGGTATTATAAACCTGTCAGCAGGATTTAGTAAATCTGTGCAAAGGTGCCTAAAAGCCGATAAAGATATGAGAACCCCTTCAACCTTGGATAGGATGAAGTGTCGTATTTTCTATCAGCATTTTGAGTTTTCCGGGGAGGTATCACTGTGAGACACTTAAAATCTTCTGATCTGAAAAAGACACTAACTCGTATCAACAGAAAGGGCTACAAGGCATATAAGGACCTGAAGGGTGCTTATGATTTTGGTGATTATCTCCTTTATATTGACCACGTTCAGGGCGATCCCTTTGCATCACCATCCAGGCTGAGGGTGAGGGTCAATCAGGATGTGGCAGGATTTCCTCTGGATACATACTCAAACAGAAGCCGAGAGATTGCCCTTAGGGACTACCTGAGCAGGGTCTTTTACAGAAATATTGGAAGATTTTCTGAAGGCAGCAGAGGCTCTGGTAAAAGCGGGCTTATAAGCATTGACAGGCCAGGCCAGGAGATCCTTCAGAGGAGTTCTGTACTTATCAATAAAGAGTTTGTAGAGGTCAGATTCTTCCTGGGGCTGCCTGCACGCGGAAGAAGTATCGCAGGGGATCAGGCTGAAGAGATGTTCTTTAAAGAACTTCCCGCCATAGTGAGGCATTCCCTGATCTTCAGGAAACTGGACAGTGCATCTCTTTACGAGCATATCCACACAGCAGAGGATGCAGATTATCTAAGGGAGTTATTAACAGATCTTGGGATTGTCTCCTTTGTGGCAGACGGTTCAATACTTCCCAGGGCAAGCGGAACCGATAAGAGGCCTCTGAAGGACAAGAAGGTTGTCCCCTTTGTCTGTCCCGAGACTCTTCGCATAGAGGTACAACTGCCAAACCGTGGAAAGGTTTCGGGAATGGGCATTCATAGAGGAATAACGCTGATTGTCGGTGGAGGTTACCATGGCAAGTCTACTCTGCTTGATGCAATTATGCTGGGTATATACAACCATGTCCCTGGAGACGGTAGAGAGTTGGTAGTGACGGATCCTAAGACTGTGAAAATAAGAGCAGAGGACGGAAGAAGGATTGAAAAGGTGAATATCTCTTCTTTTATATCAAACCTTCCCTTTGGGCAGGATACCGTGGCCTTTTGCACGGACAATGCCAGTGGAAGCACCTCCCAGGCTGCCAATATAATGGAGGCCCTGGAGATAGGAGCAAAGGTACTATTGATTGATGAGGATACCTCTGCCACAAACTTTATGATAAGGGACCACAGGATGCAGGAACTGGTCTCAAAGGACAGAGAACCAATAACGCCATTTATTGACAAGGCACGGCAGCTTTATAAGGAATATGGGGTCTCAACCGTCCTTGTTATCGGTGGCTCTGGTGACTATTTTGATATTGCAGACCATGTAATCTGTATGACAGAGTACAGGCCATATGATTTTACCGAAAGGGCAAGAGAGATCGCACACAAATACCGGGCTGAACGCAGACCGGAAGGTGGCACGGCTTTTGGTTCGATAACAGAGAGGATACCTCTGGCAGAGAGTCTTGACCCACGCAGGGGGCAGCGTGATGTAAAGATCTCCACAAAGGGACTGCACACCATAGTCTTTGGCACCGAGAGTGTGGAGCTTGCCGCTTTGGAGCAGCTTGTGGATCCGAGCCAGACAAGGGCGATAGGTGATGCAATGAGCTACGCAAGGAGATATATGGACGGGAAGAGAACCCTTCGGGAGGTTGTTGAGACTGTTATGAGGGATATAGAAGAGAGGGAATTGGATGTTCTGAGTCCATCTCCAAAAGGGGATTATGCCTACTTCAGAGCCTTTGAGCTTGCAGCAGCAATCAACAGGCTCAGGACTCTCAGGATGTTGCAGAAAAGACAATGACAGAAAAAAAGATTATCTATACCCTTGGCACGGACCGACGAACAGAAGAGGACTTTATTGAGATTCTGAATGCCTATGGTATTGAGAGTCTGATAGATGTCAGGAGGTTTCCCACAAGCAAGCTTCCTGTGTTCAAAAAGAAATACCTTGAAAATCTCCTCAGGGAAAACGGAATAGGTTATTACTGGCTTGGCAATGAACTGGGTGGGTACAGAAAGGGCGGATATGATGCCTATACAGAGACAGAGCAGTTCCAAAGAGGCGTTGACATGGTTGAAGAGATTGCCTCTGAGAAAGTCTCTGTACTGGTCTGTGCAGAGAAGTTTCCCTGGAAGTGTCACAGGCGGTGGATTGCAAGGGAACTAAAAAAGAGGGGATGGACTGTGGTGCATATTATTGATAAAGGAAAGGAGTGGGTACCTTGAAATAGTCTTTGGATTATGTGATAATAATCCCTGAAGGAGAAGGGATATGCCAATATTCGGAGAGATATTTCTGAGTGAAATACTTAAACAGTCTGTCCTTGACCTTAAGGGAGAGGAACTGGGACGGCTTAAAGACCTTATTATTGTCAAAGGCGAGCCTCTCCCGGTGGTGGATTCCCTTATTGTCTCAAACAGGAAGCAGACCTACAGGCTTCCGTGGGAAAGTATCAGTATCTTTAACAGAAGAATAATAGCCACTACCCTGACTAAAGATAATCTTACCGAGTATGTTCCTTCTGACGAGGACCTCCTTGCTGCAAGGGACATTCTTGACAAGCAGATCGTGGATGCAACAGGAGCAAAGGTGGTAAGAGTAAATGATATCAAGCTTGAGGGATACGGCGGAAAGGCGGTCCTTGTGGCAATAGATGCCGGACTGAGAGGGATTCTCAGAAGGCTTGGTATAGAGAAAAAGGGTAGTGAATTTTTAAAGCTTCTTAAGGTTCCTCTTCCTTATAACCTGATAAGCTGGAACTACATACAGCCCCTTGAGCCCAAGTTGAAGACCATAGCCCTTACAGTACCGAGAGACATGGTGGCAAAGCTCCATCCAGCGGATATAGCGGAGATCATTAGTTCTGTTTCACGTGATGAAGGTGAGAGTCTATTCAAGGATCTGGATGTAAAGACTGCTGCTGAAACCCTGTCAGAACTGGAGCCGGATGTTCAGACAAGGATTATTGAGGAGATGGACTCTGACAGGGCATCCGTAATTATAGGAGAGATGCCTCCTGATGAGGCTGCAGACATCCTTGGTGATCTGCCCGCTGAAAAGATGAAGGAGATCCTCGAGAGAATCAATAAAGAAGATGCCGAGGATATTCAGGAACTCCTTGAACATGAAGAGGATACCGCAGGCGGTTTGATGACAAATGAATTCCTTGCCTATCCACCTGATACCACTGTTAAAGAGGCGATGGAGCTATTCAAAAAGGATGCAGAAGAGATTGAGACCATCTATTACATCTATGTGATTGATGATGAAGAGGTTCTTATCGGAGTGCTTTCCCTCAGGGAGCTTCTTCTTGCAGAGCCTGAAAAGATGCTCTCCGACATAATGGTTACCAATATAAAAACTGTCTGTCCAGAGGATGACGAATCAGTGGTTGCTGCGGCTATATCCAAGTACAACCTGGTGGCAATCCCTGTTATTGACAGCGAGGGGGTTTTACTCGGTATAGTAACGGTAGATGACATCATTGACAGGATCCTACCTCCGAAGGCAAAAAGAAAGCGAAAAAAGGTCTAAAATTCAATTAAGACATGAAAAGATATCTCAAGAAAATAGGGCTATTTCTGTCCGTTTTAGGTCCGGGCATCATTACCGCAAATATTGATAATGATGCAAGCGGGATTACTACGTACTCAGTAGCAGGGGCCCGTTTTGGCCTTTCTCTGCTCTGGACTCTCATACCTACCACAATATCCCTGATTGTAATACAGGAGATGGTGGCACGTATGGGAGTGGTGACCGGAAAGGGGCTTTCAGACCTCATAAGAGAGAACTTCGGGGTAAAGGTGACATTCTACATGATGCTGGGACTGTTTGTTGCAAACCTTGGCACCACAGTGGCAAACCTTTCCGGTTGGGCCGCCAGTATGCAGATACTGGGGTTCAGTAAATATATAATGGTTCCTGTTGGTGCAATTGCTATATGGCTGCTGGTAACCAAAGGGACCTATCGTTTCGTGGAACGAATACTCCTTTTTGCCTGTATACTCTACTTTGGGTATGTCGTATCAGGCATTTTGGCTAAGCCACAGTGGTCAGAGGTTTTCAGGAGCCTTGTTGTTCCGGACTTTAAGAGGGACTCCGAGTATATTATGCTAACCATAGCCATAATCGGTACCACCATAACACCATGGATGCAGTTCTATCTCCAGTCCTCCATTGCAGAGAAGGGAATCAAGAGAGAGGACTACCAGGCATCAAGACTGGATGTCATCATAGGATGCAGCATTACCGATATAGTCTCATTCTTTATCATTGTCACATGCGCCACGGTTCTCTTTCCTGCAGGCATCAGGATAAATGATGCTTCTGAGGCAGCCATGGCCTTAACTCCCTTTGCCGGAAACCTTTCTGCAGTGATATTTGCCATAAGTCTGGCAAATGCCTCTATTTTAGGTGCCATCATCGTGCCTCTTGCCACTGCCTATTACACCTGTGAGGCGATGGGATGGGAGGCAGGAGTGAATAAGACCTTCAAGGAAGCTCCGCAGTTTATGTGGATTTACACTTCCTTAATCGTGATTTCAGCTCTACTTGTGCTTATCCCCGGAGCTCCCCTTGTTACCCTGATGGTGCTGTCTTCGGTAATAAACGGGCTTATTCTGCCCTTTGTTCTTATTTATGCCCTCAGGCTGTCAAATAATAAGAAGATAATGGGTGAGTATACTAACTCAAGGGCCTTTAATGTTGTTGCATGGGCAACGGTGGTAGCAATTATTGTTCTTACTATAATAATGCTTGCCTTTATGTTTATGGTATAATATCCAGTCAGTATCAACTGTGTTTATAGAGAGTATCGAGAGTTGTTGAAAAATGGTGAAAGCGGTTGAATGGGTTGATGACAAAGTAAGGATACTTGATCAGAGTAAGCTGCCTCTGGAGGTGGAGTATATAGATTGTACCGATTACCAGATGGTGGCTGATACAATAAGAACTCTCAAGATAAGGGGAGCACCTGCCATTGGGATTGCAGCTGCAATGGCCCTGGCCCTGGCTGCTCAGGATATCAAGGCATCCTCCTTCGATGAATTCCTTGACAGGCTAAAACCTGTAATCAATACACTGATTTCCACAAGGCCCACGGCAGTGAACATCCAGTGGGCAATGAATCGTATGGAGCATATGCTCAACCAGAACAGAGACAGGGATGTTGAGACACTGAAAAAGTTGCTGATACAGGAGGCAAAGGCCATTCTGGAAGAGGATATCGAAGTAAACAAGGCAATAGGTCTTTGGGGAGCACAATTTATTAAGGATGGAGATACTGTGCTTACCCACTGTAATGCCGGAGCCCTTGCCACAGGCGGTTATGGAACGGCAACAGCACCTATTCTTGTGGCAAAAGAGCAGGGCAAGAACATAAGGGTTATTGCTGATGAAACAAGACCTGTGCTTCAGGGTGCAAGGCTAACCACCTGGGAGCTGATGCAGGCAGGCATACCTGTTACGCTTATAACGGACAACTCAGCCGGTGCCTTAATGAGAAAGGGAGAAATAGATCTCTGTATTGTAGGTACAGACAGAACTGTGCGTAACGGTGATGTGGCTAATAAGATCGGAACATACTCCGTTGCAGTGCTAGCCAAGGAAAACGGCATTCCCTTTTATGTGGCTGCCCCTTTAAGTAGTATTGACTTTTCAATTCCCTCCGGAGACATGATCCCTATTGAGGAACGTCCTCCTGAAGAGGTAACACTCATCCGAGGACAACGGATTGCGCCGGAAGGGGTGGATGTGATAAATATGGCCTTTGATGTTACACCGGCAAAATATGTAACTGCAATTATTACGGAAAAAGGAGCCTTCAGACCAAGGGATATTAGAAAACTTGTTATACCCGGAATAAATCTGTCAGATATAATGATAAAACAGTGATATATGGTAAAATAGCATTATGCCACAGTTAGCTTGTGATGTAAAAGAGGTCTTTTCAGCTTACTCTCAGGAACTTAAGAAGGTAGAGAAGGAGCTTTTAAATCTTTTCCAGAGTACAGCCTTTCTTATACCTGCCATAGGTAACTATATAGTTCAGAGCGGAGGAAAAAGACTCAGGCCTTTGTTCTTATTGCTAAGTGCTGACCTTTGCGGGTATAAAGAGCATCCCCGGGTGGTGCTTGCCAGTATTATAGAGGCTATTCATACAGCATCTCTTCTCCATGATGATGTTGTGGACGGTGCTGACCTAAGAAGAGGCAGACCAACTGCTCATTCCGTATGGGGAAACCAGGTGGTTGTCCTTGTGGGTGATTATCTTTATTCCAACGCCTTGCGTGTTGCTGTGAATCAAAAAAGCCAGAAGATTATGGAGGCCCTTTCATTTGCCACTACCAAGATGACAGAGGGTGAACTTCTGCAGTTAAGCAAAATCGGAGACCCGGATGTGCAGGAGCATGAGTATATTGAGATAATCTCTGCCAAAACAGGAGCCCTTATATCTGCCGCCTGTCGTATAGGGGCAATCCTTTCTAATAAGGGGCAGGAGTACGAAGAGGCACTTACCGAGTTCGGAATGAAAACCGGTATTGCCTTCCAGATGGCAGATGATATTCTGGATTATATGGCTGAGGAGGATTCCCTTGGAAAGCGGCTTGGTAAGGATCTGGATGAGGGCAAAGTGACTATGCCGCTTCTGTACCTCCTTAAAGTATGTAATAATAATGAGAGAGAGATGGTTAAGAGACTCCTCAGTGACGGTATTGCTAATGAAGGGGATCTGAAAGAACTTAACAGGCTCTTCGAAAAATATCATGTTATAGAGGAGTCAATGAAACAGGCAGCTGTGTATGTGGAAGAGGCAAAGGAGAGGTTGAACATATTTGATGACTCACCTGAGAAGGAACATCTATTGTGCCTGGCTGATTATGCCCTGAAAAGGACAAAATAATGCATCCCTTTGTAGAGTTGGCAAAGAGAGCTATTGAGACTTACGTAAGAGAAGGGAGGGTTATCAGCCCCCCCGAGCCTCTTCCTGAGAAGATGAAGAGTAGGGCAGGTGTTTTTGTCTCACTCAAGAAGCACGGTCAACTCAGGGGATGTATAGGAACATTTCTTCCCACCACAGAGAATCTTGCCATTGAGATAATAAAGAACGCCATTTCGGCAGCAACCCAGGATCCGAGATTCCACCCTGTTCAGGAGGATGAACTGGAGGAGATCACTTACTCGGTAGATGTGTTGTCCGAGCCTGAAAAGGTGCATGATATATCAGAGCTAGATCCCAAAAAATACGGAGTCATTGTAACAAAGGGAGTATTAAAGGGGCTGCTTTTGCCGGACCTGGAGGGGGTTGACACTGTAGAGGAACAGCTCAGAATTGCGAAACTGAAGGCTGGTATCCCTTCGTACGACCAGGATGTGGAAATATACAGGTTTAGTGTACAGAGGTATCACTAAACCAATTAAATACAGTTAACCGGTATGGACCTGCTTATCGGAACCTTCAATGCCTATCTCCATTATAAAAGGAAAAGATTATGGATACGACAGAGAAGACAAAATTAGAAAAAGAGTTGGAAGAGGTGCAAAGTGGTAAAAAGAGATGGGGATGGGTATCATTGATTCTTGTATTACTTATTATTGCAATATTAGTATATACGGTCAGACTTAGAGAGGAGTTGCTATTGGCAAAACATACTATTCAGTCACTGAAAATAAGGGTGGAATCTCTTCAGATAGAGCTTGAAAGCATGAAAAGCGAAGCGGAAAAATATAAAGAACAACTTATTACAAATATGGACGGGAGGGGAGCAGAAGAGAGTGAAAGAGATACCACCGAAGGGCGACCTTAAGGAGTACAGCCTGCCAAAGATACTTGTGTCCCTTAACAGAAAGAAGGTTACGGGAACGCTCAAGATTTCAACAGAACTCTTTACCAAAAATCTATATATGATTAAAGGAGAGGTCATCTATGCCTCATCCACTTACGAGGATGATAGGCTCGGAGAGATGCTGCTTAAGGCAGGAAAGATTAACCTTCAGCAGTATGAAAAATCTGTAGAGCTTCTAAAAAGCACCAAGAAAAGGCAAGGTGCAATCCTGGTTGAACTGGGATATATAACACCTAAGGATCTTTTCTGGGGGGTAAAATATCAGGTTCGGGAGATTATTTACAGTTTATTTCAGTTGGAAAGGGGAGAGTTTGAGTTTGTCGAAGACGACCTGCCTGGAGAAGACATCATAACGCTGAAGATGAGCCTTGGCGAGTTGATTTACGAAGGTGTTAAAAGAATAAACAACTGGACAAGAATCCAAAGAGAAATGCCTTCCATGGATACCGTACTGAAGCTAACCAACGACCCTCTGAGTTTGTTTCAGGAGGTAAAACTGGATGAGAATGATAAGGCTGTCTTAAGTCTTGTGGATGGCAAGAGAACCATCAAAGATATCTTAAATACCTCATCCATCGGCTCCTTCGAAGCATTAAAGACGCTTTATGTGCTGTACTCTATAGGTATTTTGGAGGAGAGTAAAGACAGTGAGCCTGTTACCATATCTGTAGAGGAGCTTATGGAGGAACTGGATGAGGAGGAGAGGCAGTTCATGCAGGAGTTAAACGAACTGTACGAACAACTCCCTAAGTTGACTCCTTATCAGCTGCTTGGGGTCTCACCTGATGATGACGAGCAGAGTATAAAGAGAAGCTACTACCGACTGGCAAAGAGGTATCATCCCGACAGATATTACAGTTCCGGGAGAGAAGAGATAAAGGAGAAGTTGACGGTAATCTTTGATGCCATAACAAAGGCATTTGAACAGATTAAGAATGAAAAGACACAGGTTGTTGAGGAGCCTGTAAAAGCCGAGGAACAGGAAGAGATAAAACCCGTACCACCTGAGCAACGTGCCAGACAACAGTTTATGAGAGGCGTAAAGGAGTTGAGGGAAGGGAACTATTGGGGAGCAGCAGAGGCATTGCGCTGGGCGACAAGGCTTGATTCGAAACAGGACAAATATTGGTATCACCTGTCTCTTGCTCTGAGGCATATTCCTAAGCGGCTGAAACAGGCCGAAGAGGCCATGTTAGAGGCTCTCCGGCTGAATCCATTTAAAGCAGACTATTATGTTGAGTTAGGACAGATTTATCTTGCAGCAGGGCTTAAAAAGAGAGCGAAAACACAGTTTGAGAAGGCATTAAAACTGGACCCGACCCATTCGGAAGCAATGAATGCCCTTCATTCCTTATAATAGATAAATCATATTAAAAATCGGGAAAAACCTTTATTGTAAGGGTGTCACTTCCGTTTAGTGAATATTGAGCCTTTAGAATTCCTCCTTCGATATACTCCAGGTCAAATCCACCGTATCCTTCCGAAACAAGTCTCTTTGCATCAGCAGGGCATCCCTCCTCGCATCCAAAAACACCTTTGATCATCCTCGGGATTATTCCTTCAAGATCAACGCCGTCAACATTGATCCCCTTTTGGGAAAC
>JALUAR010000094.1:0-6801 GCA_027050975.1 Thermodesulfovibrio sp. | reverse complement strand
CTGCCTTGAATTCGTTAACAAGAGCCTTAACGTCAAGGCTAAAAGGATTTTCAGTGGATTTGGAAAATGTCTCCCCCTGAATCTCGATTTCAATCTCCATCTCTCCTCCTGTATCTATAGTCTTATAGGATTGATTTGTTGGCTTATACTATAATAAGATACCTCAAGTCCATGGTATTTATCATTACAATAAAGATTGCATAAAAATTTTAAATAATCGATACTCGGGCAGAAAAATTATATCATTTTAGATCAAAATATTCAAAAAGCCAGATGGGCAAGAAAAAAGATATCCGGCTTTCTCTCAAAATCAAGGCTCCGACAATATTGTCGGAGGTGTTGAAGTCACTGGTATTCGAACATGGCTGTAAAGGAATTGAAGAGAAACAGGATGGATTTGTTGCATATTTTTCAGAAGGAGTTACAGAGGAAGAGATCAGAGAAATAGTGGATGTCTTAAACAGAGGAGTTGAGGCTTCAGGGCTTGAAGGAGATTTTCTTTGGGACGTGGAAGAGATTCCAGCCATTGACTGGTCAGTTCAGTGGAAAGTGAGATTTCAGCCTGTAAGAATTGGAAAGCGACTTATTGTTATTGCGCCCTGGCATAATGTCACTACAGAGCGGATCAGAATAGTCATTGAACCCTCTATGGCCTTTGGAACAGGTGAGCACCCTACCACACAGCTCTGCCTCGAAGAGATCGAAAGGATTTGTAACGAAGGCATTAAAGGTTCCCTTCTTGATATTGGTACGGGAAGTGGCATTCTTGCCATTGCGGCATCGAAACTGGGATTTTCGGATGTGGTGGCCATAGACATAGACCCTATTGCTGTGGAGATAGCAAGGAAAAATATACTAATAAACAGAACGGAGAATATTAAGATTTCCGAAACACCTCTGGAGAGAATCAGTAAAAAATTCTACCTTATAGTAGCTAATCTTACGACGGAGACAATAAAATCCGTTTTCCCCAAAATTCTTAAATGTATGGATATAGATTCCAGAGGCATCCTTTCGGGGATTCTTGATGAGCAGAAGGATGAAGTACTTGCCCTTCTAAGAGTATCAGACTGTGAGGCGTTAAGGATACGAAGGCGAGGAGACTGGTGTGCAGTGGTCTTTTCTGTAAAGAGCCAGGGGTAGATATACCCTTTATGAGCATCGATTGCCCTGATAGAATATTTTCTTTCATTACTGCTGGCCAAATGCTATCATCTCTGGATAATCTGTGCTAATATATATATAATAAGTTTTCTGTTTCTTGGGCATGTATACAGAAGAGGATCTGAAAGGTCCCTTTCCGGAAGTTGTTGAAATAGCAGAGAAAACCATATGGTTGCTGTAATAAGAGCCCGAAGTTACTACATTAAAGTTTTAGGAAATATGACCGATATATAAATCAGAGAAGTAAAAAGATTTAAGGATTATAAATAATAAGATCTAAAACACTAAAAATTAAGGAAAGGTTATAATATGATTCGAAAAAGTCTCTTCCTTATTTTTATGCTTACCATAGTATTCTTTTTAAAATCTTTCAGTGCTATTACCAACGGAACAAATATGGATTCGTCAGGGTGTCGAAAATGTCACGAGGAGATATTCAAGAAGGTCGAAACCAGTCCTTACAGACATGCCGCTGCATTGAGTGGCTGTGAGGTCTGTCATGTGGAGAGTGAACAAGACATTGAAGACAACAAAAGAGAGGAGCGTTCTTTATCCATCCCCATTCCACTTGAGGATTTTGTGGTGCCAGTTGGCACTCTCGAAAAAGAAAAGCAGTATCAGGTAGAAGTGGTACTGACCGATGCTGATGAAAAACAGTCTGACCCCTATGTTGTTAATCTTAACGTGGAGAAGATAAAGGATTACACACATAAGTTCCGAAGGCTTAAAAACATAAAGGACGTCCATCTGGAAGAAATCGAACCAGGCCTTTTTGTCAGAGCCACAATTGCCTGGCACACCGATGCTCCGTCCACCTCGAAAGTAGAATACAGGCTGGCTGAGTCAAAGGGAAATGGTCACTACACCGTTGAATATGATGAGGTATATACATGGGATCATAGAATAGAACTTAACAAACTGGGCCATAACAAAAAATATATCTATAAAGTTATTTCAAAAGATCTTTTTGGAACGGAGGTTCAATCCGGAGAATATAAGATAGAGACAGATCGCAAAAAAGAGACCGATAATGGGAATGAGTCCCTTGATGAGATACCTTTGGTAGAAAAGGTGGAGTTCTTCAGATTGAAAGGCAAGAAAGGTATTTATATGAGGGTTAAAACAAATAAGCCAAGTTATTGTGCTGTTACCTTCTATGCGGTAGAACAGAAACAAGAAAAACCCTCTTATGTCCACAACTTTACAATTGATAGGTATACGACAATAGATGCTTGTAATAACTGCCACTCCTTTACAGTGTCTCATCCGGTGGGCATGAGGCCCAGTGGTGATCATGTGAGAATTCCAGAGGATCTGCCTACTATAGAGGACGGAATAATCACCTGTGTCAGCTGCCATGACCCCCATGGAAGTTCCAGGATGTATCTTGCAAGGGTGGACTTTAAAGAGGATCTCTGTCTAAAATGTCATGATGACACTATTTATGATAGATAGTCAAAATTAAAATTGAAGGAGGATTTGGATGCAGAATAGAAGAAATAGAAGACGGCGTATTAACTTCTCAGTAAAAAGAGAGATGCAGTTGAGGCTTCTCTTGAAACTTGTCTCTATCATCGGGGTAGGTATCGGATTAATGGGTTTGATATTTTATTTTTACAGTAACAGAGAGATAGGAGCTACCTATCGCCAATTTCATATACAGGCCAGAAACTTTCTTGATTACCTCTTGCCGGCTGTTATGATCTCCCTCGTCTTAGCCTTTCTTGCCTCCTTAGCGATTACCATCTTTTTCCCCCATAAAATCGCTGGACCACTTTTCAGAATAGAGAGGGATCTGAGGGAAAAGATAGGAGGTGGAGACCTTACGGTTAGATTTAAGCTGAGAAAGGGAGATGAAGTGCATGATCTTGCCAAGGCCCTTAATGAGTCGCTCGAAATGCTGCAGACAAAAATAGCAAATGTGAAGAAGCCGGTTGAACAGCTCGATGCATTGATTACCAAAAAAGGCGGACTGGAAGATAAAGAGATGGAGACGCTAATAAAAGAGATTAAAAAAGCGGTTGATGTTTTTAAGGTTTAGGAGATTGCTGGCGGGATTTCAATGCCTCTATCTCTTGCAGCCTGTTTTTTGCCTTCAAAGCGGTGTTGGATTGAGGAGCCTTTTTTATAACCCATTTGTATCCCTTTTCTGCCTCTTGTAAGTCTCCAAGGTGATAGAGAGCTTCGGAGTAAAAAAATAAATAATCAATATTATCAATATTTCCTGTTTGTGCAAACTTTTTGATTCTCCCCTTATGAAGATGAATAAGTTTCTTCCACATTCGAAATCCGTAATAAAACCTTGTCATCAGATCCTCTGCTCGGGCTCTGAGTGGGGATGTCGGATATTGTTCAATAAATTTTGAATATACAGTTTCAGCCTTTTGGATCTCAGGTGGAGAATAGTCGCGGAGATAGAGTTTTATAAGATGTAAATAGCTTTCCTGAGCAAGAGGGGATGCGGGATATTTCTGAATGATTTCATTATATAGGGCCTCTGCCTCTTTTACAACTTCAGGGCCCGTTGCGCTTTCTCTAAGACGCAGGATTTTTTTGAATACCTCTAATGAACGTATCTTCTGCTCCTGTGGTGAGAGTTGTTCATGTTGTTCCGTCTGTTCCGGTGCTTTTAGAGCTTCAGATTGAACTGTCGTCTTCTTTGAGACTCTAGGTGCACAGTCCATTATTAAAAAGGCTAAGAGGAGAATAAAAAGGAGCCTTCCCTTTTTATTCATATATTTAGATGATTTGTTCGGTATTTCAAAAACCATTATTTATATTATACATAATCGGTGCCATCAGTTGCCTTGACAGAGGTAAGGATACTGTGATATGTTCATAATATGAACAACTCTGAAAAGCACGAGACAGAGGACTACAGAGCCCTTCAGATCCTCGATGAACTCTCAAATAACGACTCCCTCACCCAGAGAGAACTCAGTAAACGTCTTGGTATAGCTCTCGGGCTTGTTAACTCGTATATCAAGAATCTGGTCAAAAAGGGGTATATCACTGTCAAGTCAATTCCTCCCAAAAGATATGCCTACTTTTTAACACCGAAGGGCTTTGCTGAGAAGACACGTCTTACTTATCGTCTTCTGCAGGACTACACCCGTATATACCGTGAGGCAAGGGCAAACCTCAAAAGACTGTTTCAGGAGATCCAGGCTGAGGGTGCAAAGAGGGTTGTCTTTGCAGGAGCAGACGAGGTTGCGGAGATAGCATACCTTACGCTTCAGGAGACAGAGTTGGAACTTTCTGGAGTGGTTGATAGTGATAATATCGGTAAAAAATTCTTTGGAAAGGATATAAAGTCTATTGAAGCCCTTAAGGATATGGATTATGATTGTATAGTCGTTGCTTCTTATTTAAAAAGGGAGAGGCTTTATAATGAGCTTTTAGAGATTGGTGTAAACGAGAATGATATAAAAATTATCTTTCATTAACTATAAAAAGACTTTTTTCTGACATTTTAAATAAATAACAGTATGGCTGACACAAGAACACAATTGATAAGAGGAGCTGCGGGAACATTCCTGTTAAAGGTCACCGCTACAGGACTGAGTTTTTTTATAAGCCTGATTCTTGCAAGACTTCTTAAAGCTGAAGGCTTTGGTGTTTACTCCTATGCAATGGCATGGGTTTTTATTTTGAGTATTCCTTCAATACTCGGTCTCGAGAGCCTTTTAGTACGAGAGGTGTCAGTTTATTTTTCCAGATCGCAATGGTCCCTTTTGAAAGGCTTAATCCGTTATTCAAGGTCTGCTGTTTCAGTTTCATCGTTATTTATATTGCTTTGTGCCCTCTTGATTGCCCTCTTTGTCGTTAGAAGCGGAACTTCTTTAAAGTTAGAAGCCTTTATGATAGCCATGTTTGTGTTGCCTCTGAGGGCCATTTCTGCTATTCATAGGAGTATCCTGAAAGGGCTACAACGAGTGGTACTTGCACAGGTGCCTGAAATGCTAATACAACCTCTACTTTTTCTGTCTTTTATTGTATTTTCTTATTTTTTTATCAAAAAAGAATTTTATCCCACTCATGTTATAGCACTTAACATCTTTTCTTCTGCCATTGCTACAATTCTACTCTTTTATCTCTTAAATAGACACCTCCCTGAAAAGGTAAAGGTGGTAAGGCCAGAATACAGGATAAGAATGTGGTTCCGTAGTGGGTTCGCATTATTATTAATAACAGGTATGGGATTCATAAATTCACGGACTGACATAATAATGCTTGGTGCAATGAAAGAAGCAAAGATTGTCGGTATCTACTCTGTTGCAAGTGCTGGGGCAGATCTTGTTTCTTTTGTTCTTTTTTCGGTAAATACATCCTTTGGTCCCATCCTCTCAAGGCTATACCAGTCTGGTGAAAGGCAGGCACTCCAGAGAGAGATAACCCATAGTGCACGCCTGGCATTTCTGTTTTCCCTGCCACTGGCATTGATCTTAGTTGTATTTGGGAAGTGGTTTCTCCTTCTGTATGGAGAAGAGTTTACAGCAGGTGCAACGGTCCTTTCAATTCTATGCATAGGACAGATAATAAATGTTTCTGCTGGCTCGGTAGGGTTAATTCTGATTATGACCGGGCACGAGAAAGAGACCTCTATTGGATTTGGACTGGGGGCATTAGTAAATATCCTGCTCAATTTTCTCTTGATCCCCAAATGGTCCAAGGAGGGTGCTGCTGTAGCAACCGCAATCAGTATAGCCATATGGAATATTACCATGGCATGGTTTGTATGGAAAAGACTGGGCCTTTATACGACGGCATTTGGTGACATCAGGAAAATTAAAATATGGTGGACAAATCTATGAGAAAGCCAGATTTTTTTATAGTAGGTGCTCCGAGGTGTGGAACCACTTCACTTCAGTATTATCTTTTGCAACATCCTCAGATCTATATTCCAGATAAAGAGATGAATTTTTTTGGAAGTGACCTAAAATTCAAAAAAAGACTTACCTTGGAAGAGTATCTGGCACACTTTACAAACTGTGCAGATTCTCAAATAGTGGGTGAAAAATCAGTATGGTATCTTTACTCTCATAAAGCTAGTGATGAAATTAAAAAATTTAATCCTAATGCAAAGATTATTATAATTTTACGAAATCCTTTAAATTTAATTAGATCATTGCATAGTTATTTTTACAGCCGTGGAGATGAAACTGTCGATAGGCTGGAAGAAGCAATCTTTATGGATCCAGAAAAGCGAATAAGTTCTTTTTCTACCTATCCTAAGGAGTGCTTAAATTATATTGAGGTGGCCAAATTTTATCATCAGGTGATAAGGTATGTAGAAAAATTTAGTAAAGTTACAATCTTGACCTTGGAAGAAATGAGCATATATCCTGTTGATATAATGAAGGAAGTGTTTACCTTCTTAGGAGTAGCTTCAGATTTTGCCAGCCAGATTGATTTCTCTGTTCAAAATAGAAGTAAATCTGTTAGGGCTAAAATCATCAGAGACATTCTTTTGAGATATCGTCTTTCTCCTTCTTGGTTTAAATTTGTGGTAAGAGTTTTATTACCAAATCAAGAATTACGAGTTCGTATTGGTAATTTTTTGCAGAGTAAAGTTGCATTAAAAGACGCCGAGAACAGAGATTTTATATCTGACTCCCTGAAAAGAAGACTCAAAGC
>JALUAR010000093.1 GCA_027050975.1 Thermodesulfovibrio sp. | reverse complement strand
TCTCCCTACTCTAATATCTTGGTAACAACACCGGCTCCTACCGTACGTCCACCTTCCCTGATTGCAAACCTCAATCCCTCTTCCATTGCCACTGTCGTGATCAGTTCAACCTCTATGTTCACGTTGTCCCCGGGCATCACCATCTCTACTCCTTCAGGCAGCTTCACCACTCCCGTCACATCCGTTGTCCTGAAGTAAAACTGTGGCCTGTATCCGTTGAAGAAAGGCGTGTGCCTTCCACCTTCCTCCTTCGTCAGTACGTAAACCTCTCCCATAAACCTCTTGTGGGGGGTTATGCTTCCAGGCTTTGCCAGTACCTGGCCCCTCTCTACCTCATCCTTTCCTATTCCCCTCAGAAGCACTCCTATGTTGTCTCCTGCCCTTCCCTCATCCAGTATCTTCCTGAACATCTCAACTCCGGTTGCCACGGTCTTACGGGTCTCACCAAAGCCTACTATCTCCACCTCTTCTCCTACCTTGATTATCCCCCTCTCTACTCTCCCCGTTACTACCGTTCCCCTTCCACTGATGGAGAACACATCCTCTATCGGCATAAGGAAAGGCTTGTCTATCGGCCTTTCAGGCTCAGGAATATATTCGTCTATTGCATCCATCAACTCAAGGATGCATTTGTACTCCTCTGCATTGGGATCCTGACTGTCGCTCTCAAGTGCCTTCAGTGCACTGCCCCTGATTATCGGTATCTCATCTCCAGGAAAGTCATACTTGCTCAATAGCTCCCTGATCTCCAGCTCTACCAGGTCCAAAAGCTCAGGATCATCCACCTGGTCTGTCTTGTTCATGAATACCACTATGTACGGCACTCCTACCTGCCTCGCCAGCAGTATGTGCTCCCTCGTCTGGGGCATCGGTCCATCTGCTGCAGAAACCACCAGTATAGCCCCGTCCATCTGTGCCGCTCCCGTGATCATGTTCTTTACATAGTCCGCATGGCCAGGACAGTCCACATGCGCATAATGCCTCTTGTCTGTCTCATACTCCACATGCGCCGTCTGTATCGTTATCCCCCTGGCCTTCTCCTCAGGTGCCTTGTCTATCTCATCATAACTCGTAAACTGTGCCATCTGCTTTAGTCCCAATACCTTTGTGATGGCTGCCGTCAATGTCGTCTTGCCATGGTCCACGTGACCTATCGTCCCTACATTGACATGCGGCTTCGTCCTCTCAAATTTCTCCTTTGCCATGACTCCTCCTTCTTAGATACCGTAATTCTTGAAATTCCAGATTTATCTTCTCGTTAGCCCTATTCTTATATCTTAAAACGTACCCGAACAGGTTCGGAAACGCTATCTTCATCAGGGCACATCATCAAACGAGTAAATAATATAACAAATCTGTAGCAAAAAAATCCAAACTTTTTTAGCCTGTCTTGACCTTCTCTATAATGCCTTCGGCAATATTCTTTGGTACCTCTTCATAGTGAGAAAACTGCATGGTATAGGTTGCCCTACCCTGCGTCTTACTCCTCAGATCAGTGGCGTAACCAAACATCTCGGCAAGGGGAACAAGGGCCCTTATCACCTGGGCATTACCCCTCTTCTCCATGCTCTGGACCTTGCCTCTCCTTGAGTTAAGGTCACCTATTACATCCCCCATATAGTCCTCCGGGGTAATAACCTCTACAGACATGATTGGTTCAAGAAGCACGGGCTGAGCCTTCTGTGCAGCCTCCTTAAAGGCCATAGAGCCTGCAATCTTAAAGGCCATCTCAGAGGAGTCCACCTCATGATAAGAACCATCATAAAGAGTGGCTTTTACATCCACCACCGGATATCCGGCAACCACTCCGGACTCCATTGCCTCCTTGATTCCTTTTTCTACTGCTGGAATATATTCTTTAGGAATTACTCCACCAACTATCTTGTTAACGAACTCAAAGCCTTTTCCTTTCCCAAGGGGCTCTATCTCTATAAGGACATGACCATACTGACCTCTACCACCGGTCTGTCTGATAAATTTACCCTCAGCCTTTGCAGGCACCCTGATGGTCTCTCTATAAGCAACCTGAGGTTTACCAACATTTGCTCCTACCTTGAACTCCCTGATCAATCTATCAACAATAATCTCAAGATGGAGTTCACCCATACCTGAGATGAGGGTCTGACCTGTCTCCTCATCGTAAGTGACCCTGAATGACGGGTCTTCCTGAGCAAGTTTCATCAGAGCTTGTGAGAGTTTTTCCTGGTCAGCCTTTGTCTTTGGCTCTATTGCTATGGAGATCACCGGCTCAGGAAACTCCATAGCCTCAAGAATTATTGGATTTGCCTCATCACAGAGGGTATCACCTGTAAGGGTGTATTTCAGCCCAACAGCAGCAGCAATATCACCGGCCCTGACCTCTTTTATCTCCTCCCTCTTGTTCGCATGCATCTTAAGGAGCCTTCCGATTCTCTCCTTTTTGCCCTTTGTGGAGTTATAGACATAAGAGCCGGCGGAGAGCACGCCGGAATACACCCTCAGATAAGTCAACTGGCCAACATAAGGATCAGTCATAACCTTGAAGGCCAAAGCTGCAAAAGGCTCCTCATCGGATGCCTTTCTTTCTGCCTCCTCTCCGTCAGGAGTCTTACCCTTTACAGGAGGAATATCAAGAGGAGAAGGCAGATAATCAACAATTGCGTCAAGAAGAAGCTGCACACCCTTGTTTTTAAAGGCTGAACCACAGATTACCGGTGTAATCTTCATCTCAATGGCACCCTTTCTAAGGGCAGCCTTTATCTCCTCAACGGTTATATCTTCACCATTCAGGTATTTCTCCATTATAACTTCATCTACATCAGCAAGCGCTTCGAGCATTTTATCCCTGTACTCTTCTGCCTGCTCCCTGTACTCTTCGGGAATCTCATCCTCAACAAACTTTGCACCAAGGGTCTCATCGTCGAAGTAGAAGGCCCTCATTGTGACAAGGTCTATCGGTCCTCTGAAAGTCTCTTCGGCACCAATTGGAATCTGTATCGGAACTGGATTGGCTCCAAGCCTCTCAATCATGGAATTTACTGACATAAAGAAGTCTGCCCCCATCTTGTCCATCTTATTCATGAAGGCTATTCTGGGCACCCCGTATTTATTAGCCTGTCTCCAGACAGTTTCAGACTGTGGCTCCACACCTGCCGCAGCATCAAATACAGCAATAGCACCGTCAAGCACCCTGAGTGCCCTTTCAACCTCAATAGTGAAGTCCACATGCCCGGGTGTATCGATTATATTTATCCTATGATCCTTCCATGAGCAAGTAGTAGCTGCTGATGTGATGGTGATTCCCCTTTCCTGCTCCTGGACCATCCAGTCCATGACAGCAGTACCCTCATGGACCTCACCCATCTTGTAGGTCACACCGGTATAGTAGAGAATACGCTCAGTAGTGGTTGTCTTTCCGGCATCAATATGAGCCATTATGCCGATATTTCTTACTTTTTCTAACGGGAACCTCAACTTCTCTCTCCTTTCCTCCTTTAAAGACAGAATATCTCCATATAGTTAAGCAAACTGCATATTTTAAGCTTAGGAAATACTAAGAGGTTACCACCTGTAGTGAGCAAAGGCCCTGTTAGCCTCTGCCATTTTGTGGGTATCTTCTCTCTTCTTTACTGAGGCACCGGTATTGTTGTATGCATCAATAAGCTCCGCTGCAAGACGTTCAGTCATTGTCCTTTCCGGCCTCTTTCTGGCAAAATCCCTTATCCACCTGAAGGCCAGAGCAAGACTCCTGTTCGGCCTCACCTCAACCGGTACCTGATAAGTTGCACCACCAACCCTCCTTGGCCTCACCTCTATAATCGGCCTCACGTTCTCAATTGCTGTCTTGAAAACCTTCAGAGGGTCCTCTCCGGTCTTCTCCTTTATGATATCAAAGGCACCATAACATATCTTCTCAGCAAGAGACTTCTTGCCATCCTTCATAATGGCATTAATGAACTTACTCACCATTTTGCTATGGTACTTTGGATCCGGCAATATCTCTCTCTTCTCTGCTACTCTTCTTCGTGGCATCCTTTATCCCCTTATTTTGGCTTCTTTGTTCCGTATTTTGACCTGCCCTGCTTTCTGTCCGCCACTCCCATAGTATCAAGAGCACCCCTGATAATGTGATACCTCACACCTGGCAAGTCCTTGACCCTACCACCACGTATAAGCACTATAGAGTGTTCCTGGAGATTATGTCCGATACCCGGTATGTATGCAGTCACCTCATAACCATTTGTTAGCCTCACCCTTGCTACCTTCCTGAGAGCAGAATTTGGCTTCTTGGGTGTGGTTGTGTACACCCTTGTACAGACCCCCCTTCTCTGGGGACAGTTCTGAAGCGCCGGGCTCTTGGATTTTTCCTTAACCCTCTTCCTACCCTTTCGTATTAGCTGAGATATTGTTGGCAATTGTACCTCCAGAAAATATCTATTCAAAAGACTGATTATAAT
>JALUAR010000092.1 GCA_027050975.1 Thermodesulfovibrio sp. | reverse complement strand
CAATAAAAAAAAGGCACTTATCGAGGCACTGCTGTTCGTATCTGGAGAGCCTATATCTCTGAAGCAACTCCAGAAGATTACCGATTTACCCTCTGGAGAGATTGAATACCTTATAAGCGAACTCTCGGCAGAGTATCGCAATCGTGGAAGTGGCATTGAAATCACAGAGGTTGCCGAAGGTTACCAGATGGTCTCAAAACCCGAGTTTGCCGAATGGATAAGGAAGTTCAAGACATCCACCCCGCAGAAGCTATCCATGGCAGCCCTTGAGACCCTTGCCATTGTAGCATATCGTCAGCCTATTACAAAGGCAGAGATAGAGGAACTGAGAGGCGTTAGCTCAGACGGTGTCATCAAGAGCCTCCTTGAAAGGAGATTCATTAAGGTAGTAGGAAAGAAAGAGGCTCCGGGAAGACCCCTTCTTTACGGAACCACAAAAGAGTTCCTCCTTTACTTTGGCCTTAAAGACCTCACAGAACTGCCCACCCTGAGGGAACTGAATCCTGATGAGCTATAACGATTAAATTAAGCAATTTTTCGAAATCCTGAGATATTGTCAGCAGACCGCTGACACAGAAAGGCTACTTTCACGTGACATGTACACGGAAGACGTGCTGAATAACCTCCACAGGATTGTGGAAGCGTTCCTTGCAATAGGGACAGGTGTAAGGGTCTACCTCCTCCGGCTCTTTAGGGAGGCTGCAGCATGCTCCAGCCTTTAAATCATTCTTCTTTTTGCTCTCCTTTTCCATAATTATATTATAACCTAATACTAAACTTTTAATCAGATAATCAGGGCAGAGGGGTAGTTCAGAAACTCCATACACAATCTCCCCTCCTGTTGTGTATAATAGATAATCCTTTTCCTGTCATCGAATTATCGAAATCTTTCATAAAGGAGGCTTCGGTGGAGAGGTACGACCCTGAAAAGATTGAACTAAAGTGGCAGAAATACTGGCAGGAAAGAAGACTCTTTGAGACCTCTGCTGACAGTGCCAAAAAGAAGTTCTACTGTCTTGAGATGTTTCCCTATCCTTCCGGCCGTATCCACATGGGCCATGTAAGAAACTATGCAATCGGTGATGTCATTGCAAGATACAAAAGAATGAGGGGGTTCAATGTGCTCCATCCCATGGGATGGGATGCCTTTGGCCTGCCTGCAGAGAACGCCGCAATCCAGCACGGAGTCCATCCTTCTCAATGGACTTATGAAAATATAGATTATATGCGTAAGCAGCTTAATCGCATGGGTTTCAGTTACGACTGGTCAAGAGAGGTAACCACCTGTGATCCCGAGTATTATCGCTGGAACCAGTGGTTCTTCCTGAAGATGTATGAGAGAGGGCTTGCCTACAGAAAGGCATCTGCTGTGAACTGGTGTCCATCCTGTAGCACCGTTCTTGCCAATGAGCAGGTGATTGATGGAAAATGCTGGCGTTGTGATAGCGAGGTCCAGCAGAAGGAGTTAGAGCAGTGGTTCCTGAAGATCACCGCCTATGCTGAGGAACTTCTTGAGGGCTGCAACCGTCTGGCTGGTGGATGGCCCGAACATGTAATCACAATGCAGAGAAACTGGATAGGAAAGAGTGAAGGCGTGGAGATGGACTTTCCAGTGGCAGACAGTGACCTCAAAATAAGGATATTTACCACCAGACCGGACACGCTCTGGGGTGCCACCTTTGTATGTCTTTCTCCCATGCATCCCCTTGCGGAAAAACTGGTTTCAAACAGTGAGGATCTTGAGCAGATAAAATCCAAATACGGTGTAATAGATGAAAAGCATGGACTCTTCACAGGCCATTATGCAATAAACCCGATGACCGACGAGAGAATACCCATTTATATTGCCAATTTTGTCCTTATGGAATACGGTACCGGTGCAATAATGTCCGTACCTGCCCATGACCAGAGGGATTTTGAGTTTGCCCGGAAGTATGATCTGCCAATAAGGGTTGTAATCGTACCTGAGGAAGGACTTGATGAGCCTCTTGAAAAGGCTTACGAAGAAGAAGGTAAACTGATAAACTCTGGTGAATTCTCAGGCATGCCAAGCAAAGAGGCGATAAAGGCTATAGGCAAATATATCGAGGAAAAAGGACTTGGTAGACTGGTAACAAACTATCGTCTCCGTGACTGGGGGATATCCAGGCAGCGTTACTGGGGCACTCCCATCCCGATAATATATTGCGACAGTTGCGGTATCGTTCCGGTACCTGAGAAAGACCTTCCCGTTATCCTGCCCAGGGATGTTAGTCTTTCAGGCAAGGGACTCTCTCCCCTTCTTACATCAGAGGAGTTCCTGAATACCACCTGTCCCCGCTGTGGCGGAAAGGCAAAGAGAGAGACGGATACAATGGATACCTTTGTTGACTCCTCATGGTACTTCATTGCCTACTGCTTCAGGAAAGGAGAGCTTGACATAGCCTCTGTTTCAGAGAGCAATGATTCGGAGATCAGGTACTGGATGCCAGTTGATCAGTATATCGGCGGCGTGGAACATGCTGTTCTGCATCTGCTGTACTCACGGTTCTTTACAAGGGTACTCCGTGACATAGGGCTTGTGGATTTTGACGAACCCTTCACGAATCTCCTAACACAGGGTATGGTATGTAAGGAGACCATCCGCTGTCCTGAACATGGATGGTTGTTCCCCGAAGAGGCAAAGGATGGCAAATGCCAGAAGTGTGGCGCCACAGTAGAAAGAGGCAGGGTTGAGAAGATGTCCAAGTCCAAGAAGAATGTTGTTGACCCTGACTATCTTATCCAGCGCTACGGAGCAGACACTTCCAGACTTTTCTCCCTCTTCGCCGCACCGCCAGAGAAAGACCTTGAGTGGTCAGACCAGGGTATTGAAGGCACCTATCGGTTCCTGGGAAGAATCTGGAACTTCGTCCTCAGGCATAATGACAAGCTCAGGAATGTAAAAGATGTCGATATAGTGGTCTCGGACAATGGTAAGCCTCTGTTCAGAAAGACACATCAGAGCATAAAAAAGGTAACAACAGACATAGAGAACCGCTATCAGTTCAATACAGCAATTGCCTCAATGATGGAACTCTTTAATCAGATATCCTCTTTCCAGCCAAAGGATGACAGTGATTGGACTGTACTCCGTTTCAGCATCAAGATGCTTCTTATTATGCTTGCTCCTTTTTCTCCTCATATCGCAGAAGAGCTGTGGGAAAGGATTGGCGAGGCTCCGAGCATATTTGAACAGCCCTGGCCTGAGTGGGATGAGGAGGCTGCCAGGGAAGAGGAGATTGAGCTTGTGGTGCAGGTAAATGGAAAGGTGAGGGCAAAGGTTATGATACCTGCAGGCCTCGGTGAAAAGGAGATTAAGGAGAAGGCCCTTTCCGAGGAGCGTGTGCAGAGGTTTACAGAGGGCAAAGAGGTGAAGAAGGTGATTGTGGTCAGAAACAAGCTGGTTAATATAGTAGTCAAGTAGAGGTTTCAAGATATGAAGGGTAAGGAGATAGTATCTTCGCATCATTCTTGGAGGCTGGCGTCCTGCCTGCCTCCGGGGGAAAAATCAGCTTTTAGATTTTCAACCTTTACTTAAAGAAATCCATGAATGCCCTATCTTATATGCGTGTAGCCCTTGAGGAGGCAAAAAAGGCATTTGATGAGGATGAAGTACCTGTAGGTGCTGTTATAGTAAAAGACGGAGAGATCATTGCAAGGGCTCATAACCGTCGTGAAAGTACTCTTGATCCCACTGCGCATGCAGAGATTCTCGCCATAAGAGAGGCATCGAAAAGACTGAAAAACTGGCGTCTAACCGACACCACTCTTTATGTCACAAAAGAGCCCTGCCCCATGTGTGCTGCAGCAATTGTGCATGCAAGAATAAAGCGGGTTGTTTACGGCTGTAAAGATGAAAAAGGTGGAGGAGTGGATAGTCTTTACAGCATTCTTACTGATCCGAGACTGAATCATCAGGCTGAGGTGGTCTCGGGAGTGATGTCCGAGGAGTGTGCAGAACTACTTGTTAATTTCTTTCGACAGAAGAGGAAAAAATAATTCTATCAATTAACAAAACGAGATTACAGCCTCTCAATAAAAGCCTTAATTCTTTCCACTCCCTCCTGCAGTTCAGATATGCTCCTCGTATAGGCCAGGCGGATGTGGTTTGCTGTCTCATTGCTGCCGAAATCCACCCCTGGAGTTACGGCAACCTTGCTCTCCGCAAGGAGTCTTTCTGCAAATGAGAGGGAATCATTACTGTATCTGCTTATGTCTGCCCAGATATAGAAGGCTCCTTCAGGGAATACATCTATCTCAAAGATCCCCCTCAGGGCATTGTAGAGATAGTCCCGTCGTTCTTTAAAAGTCTCTCTTACTTTTAAAAGATAGGGTGCATCAAATGCCTCAAGGGCAGCATACTGGGCAGGTGTATTTGCAGCAATAAAGATGTTCTGTACAACCACCTCCGCTTTCCTCACCAATGCCTCGGGGAGAATCATCCAGCCTATTCTGAACCCAGGCATACAGAAGTATTTGGAAAAACTGTTTATCACAACCACATTGTCCGAGTACTCAAGGGCAGACCTTGCCCTACCCTCGTACACAAGACCATGATATATCTCGTCGGATATGAACCAGTAACCATGCTCCTCTGCATAGAAGATTAAATTCTTAAGGGTCTCCTCACTGTAAAGCCCTCCCGTTGGGTTCGAAGGTGATGAGATCATCACGGCTCCAATTCCCTGGAGGGCATCAAGCATCTCTGCACGGAGTTCGTAATCCGTATCTCTGGATACAGGGACAAAAAGTGGTTCTCTGTTAAGAAAGTACATGAAGTTCTTGTAACAGGGATAAGAAGGGTCTGTAAGTACAAGGGTTCTGTCTTCATTGGTAAGCAGGGCAAATACCACAAGAAAGGCACCGGAGGTGCCAGGGGTGATTATTATCCGTTCAGGTGAGACATTAACCCTGTACTCCCTTGAATAATACTCTGCAATCCTCTCACGAAGCTCAGGCAGGCCCTTGGCAGGTGTATAAAAGAATCTCCTGTCTTTTATTGCCTTAATGTATGCCTCTGTCACTCGCTCCGATGGTGGAAGGTCAGGCTCACCAACCTCCATATGGACGGCATCAGGCATCTGCCTTGCCCTGGCAAGGATATCCATCACAATAAAAGGGGTTATCTTCTCAATAGGTCGTTCCATATCTTTTCCACTTTCAAACGTGTTTTATAAAGATCTTCGGAGTTGTCGATCACATAATCCGCCCTTTCCACCTTGTACTCGGCAGGCAACTGATGGGCAAGGCGTCTCTTTATCTCGTCCTCTGAAAAGCCCCGATTTAAGAGCCTCTTCATCACCACATCCTCGGATGCAACCACGGTAATCACCACGTCAAAACTCTCCTCTGCTTTCACCTCAAAAAGTAGCGGCACCTCCGCAACCACTGTTTTATCGGAATTTTCTCTTACAACACGCTCAATCTCTTCAAACACAATAGGATGAAGAATCTCCTCCAACTTCCGCCTCATCTCGGAAGATGAAAAGGCTCTTTCGGCAAGAGCCTTTTTATCCAGCTCCCCGTTTCGGAGAATTTCCGGACCGAAAACATCTGCAATCTTTTCTTTGATATCCTCCCTTTCAAGGACCTTATGTACTATCGTATCGGCACTGACTGTTACGGCACCCAGGGACTTGAAAATACTCAAGACAGTACTTTTGCCCGAGCCAAAGGTACCAGTAATGGCAATAACCATTCTCAGAGCTCCTCTAAGGTCTTCTTCAACTCCTTCAGTGTCTTCAGTGCCTCTTCAGGCGTGATGCTTTCAGGGTCCACTCTCTGAAGGACGTTCACAAGGGGCTCGTAATTAATAGCAAAGAGGTCAAGCTGTTGCGCCTTTTTCTTAGGGGATTTTCCCGCAACCCTTGGTATCCCTCCCTCGGTAAACTCTGCACTTTCAAGATTGCCGAGCACCTCTCTGGCCCTGTCAATTACTGATTCGGGCAATCCTGCAAGGCGGGCAACCTGTATTCCGTAGCTTTTATCAGCAGGGCCACGCTCTATCTTTCTCAGGAATATGATCTCTTCACCCCACTCCTTTACAGATATATTGTAATTCTTTACTCCCTGAAGGGTTATTCCTATCTCTGTAAGCTCATGGTAATGAGTGGCAAAGAGGGTCCTTGCCTTAATGTTCTGAACAATGTACTCTGCCACAGCCCAGGCTATGCTGATTCCGTCAAAGGTGCTTGTCCCTCTTCCCACCTCATCAAGGATTATCAGGCTCTTTTCCGTAGCATTATGAAGAATGTTTGCTGTCTCTATCATCTCCACCATAAACGTGCTCTGCCCTTTTGCCAGATAGTCAGCAGCACCGATTCTGGTGAAAATCCTATCCGCAATACCTATCTTTGCCTCCTGGGCAGGCACAAAAGAGCCCATCTGTGCCATAAGCACTATTAATGCCACCTGTCTCATGTAGGTTGACTTACCGGCCATATTCGGACCAGTGATTATCAGCAATCGATGGTCCTCTGTGTCCATGTATGTACTGTTGGGAATGAACTTTTCCCCCAGTGATGCCTTCTCCAGTACAGGGTGTCTGCCATCTATGATCTCAATCCTGCCCGAATCATCAACGCGAGGGCGTGTATAGTTATTTCTCCTGGCAACAACTGAAAGGGCAAGAAGAAAGTCTATTTCACCTATTGCCCTTGCCATCCTTACCAGAGCATCCGCATAAGAGGCAACCTCTTTGAGTACCTCCTGGAAAACCGCATACTCAAGGCTTTTTAATCTTTCCTCCGCACCAAGCACTCTGTTTTCATAATCCTTAAGCTCTTCTGTTATAAATCTTTCCGCACCTACAAGGGTCTGCTTTCTAATATAGTCATCCGGCACTAAATGGAGGTTCGGCTTTGTTACCTCTATGTAGTAACCAAAGACCTTATTAAAGCCAATCTTCAGGGATGATATACCCGTTCTCTGGCGTTCTTTTGCCTCAAGGGAGGCAATATAATCCTTACCTTTTGTTGAGAGTTCTCTAAGCTCATCCACCTCTCTGTTAAATCCGCTTCTTATAATGCCCCCTTCTCTAAGGGTATTCGGAGGGTCATCAACAATCGCCCTGGCAATCAGATCCTGCACCTTTTTGAAATCGCCTATATCCTCTGAAAGCCTTTCAAGGAGTGTCGAGGAGGCTTTTGAAAGTACCCTTCTGATATAGGGAAGCCCATCCAGGGAGTTTTTAACTGCCACAAGGTCTCGGGCGTTTGCCGAGCCCTGAAGCACCCTCGTTGCAATCCGTTCTATATCCTGAACCCGCCTCAGATATGTTCTCAGTGTCTCCTGGAGTTCAAAATCCTGTATGAGATTCTCCACCGCTTCCAGTCTTTCGTTAATAAGTGTAACATCAACAAGAGGACGCACTATGGCCTGCCGGAGAAATCTGCCGCCCATAGGTGTAAGCGTCTCATCAAGAACCTTCAGTAGTGTGCCATCTGCGGAGCCATCTCTTATGTTATGCAGGAGTTCTAAATTCCTCTTTGTTGATGAGTCAAGAAACATGTACTGGGCCTGCCTGAGAAGCTGTGGCCGTCTGAGCACCACTGCGCCCCTCTGGCTTTCCAGAAGATAATTGATAAGTGCGCCTGCAGAGGATACGGCAGCCCTCATTCCTTCAAGCCCAAACACCTCAAGAGAGTATATTCTGTAATAGTCAAGAAGCTTCTGGTATGCCTCTGTGTAATCATAAAACCAGTCATCGTAATAGGAAGTATAGTAACCATTCAGTGCAACAGAGTAGTGAATATCCTCTTTAAGAGCCGCAGGACAAAGCACCTCCTTTGGATCAAATCTCTGTATCTCATCCTCGATAGCCCGGTCACTTTCGTATATAAAAAACTCTCCGGTTGACAGATCAGCCACGGAAATCCCGTGAATGTTACCGGCAGGATAGATACTCATGATAAAGTTGTTCTCTTTTGGATTCTCTGGAGTATGAGTACCGGGGGTTATAACCCGGACTACCTCACGTCGTACAATCCCTTTTGCTGTTTTAGGGTCTTCAACCTGCTCGCATATGGCCACCTTATACCCGGCATTAATCAGCTTTGATATGTATCCTTCTGCAGAGAAATGTGGCACCCCACACATGGGAATGGGGTCCTCTTTTCCTTTGTCACGGGTTGTAAGGGCTATCTGAAGAACGGATGAGGCGATCTCCGCATCCCTGCCGAACATCTCATAGAAGTCACCAAGGCGAAAAAAAACAATAGCATCAGGGTATTGCTCCTTGATGCTGAAGTACTGCTTCATCAGGGGTGTCATTTCAGCCATATGACTATTTAAAACAATTCAGCCCGGAAAGTTCAACTTGAAGAGATAACACGGTAGAAAATAAAGAAAAAAACAATATGCCAACAGTTTTTCACTATAATGTAATGTCCATCTCTTTGAGCCAACAAAACAGCATCACAATACGGAAGTGATAGGCTACCCGAATTCAGCGATAAGGATTCAAAGGGTGGTATGATTGTTCCTTACCGTTACAGATGGATTTTGTAAATAGATAGACAAAGCAGATAAACTGTATAGACGAAACGGTTGAGATTGTCATTTGGGCTGGAGGCGGCGGCCGGATTCGAACCGGCGAATAAAGGTTTTGCAGACCTCTCCCTTAGCCACTTGGGTACGCCGCCTGACGGAATTTGGAGGCCGAAAATCGGTAACCATAAGTATTCAAAAAGGTTTCTTTTCCGATTTCAGACTTCTGACCTCTGACTTCTGTTTATGGAGCGGGCGACGGGATTCGAACCCGCGACCCCAACCTTGGCAAGGTTGTGCTCTACCAGCTGAGCTACGCCCGCATATTGTGGCCATTCAAAGAACCCCGGGAGATCAGTTCCTCCTGGCCTCAGGCTCAAGGGAATCTACTATCTTGACGAGATGCTCTGTCTTTCTTCTGTAGTTCTCTAATTCCTCTATCCTTTTTTCTAAATCAGCAATTCTTTCATCAAGAGCCTTTTCCATGTTCAAAAGCTTGTTATTTACAAAGACCTGAAGCACCTCAAGCTCTTTGGAAAGCTCGTTGTATCTCCTCCTGTAAAAAGAGATATCTCGCTTCTCTTTAATCTGTCTCATGAATCTTGTAAAGAGCCGCATGACAGTATATAAATATCATAATCGCTATAATTATGTCAAATCTGGGATTAATATACAGTTTTAGGTTATAATAATATGGTCTTTGTTCCCTGAAAATCTCTTCATATGGGAGGCTGCTTGAAATTTAAAAGGGTTTCTGGTTGGCTGATAATTTTCTCCTTGTTTGTCCTTTTTGCGCCCTCCCCAGTCTATCCAATTACTGTTTCAAAGGAAGAGATACTTCCAAATGGGCTTAAAGTTCTTGTTATAGAAGACCACAAGGCACCGATTGCCACATTCCAGATATGGTACAGAGTAGGCTCAAGGAATGATCCTAAAGGCAAAACCGGTATCAGTCATCTCCTGGAGCACATGATGTTTAAAGGCACAGAGAAGATTGGCCCCAAGCAGTTTTCAAGAATCATCCAGCGTAACGGCGGTATCGACAATGCCTATACCACAAAGGACTATACCATGTATTTTGAAACCCTCTCCTCAGACAGAATCAACCTCGCAATAGAACTCGAGGCTGACAGAATGAAGAATCTTCTTCTCAGAAAAGATGATTCATTGTATGAAAGAAGCGTTGTGATGGAAGAACGAAGGATGCGTTATGAGGATGATCCTCAGCGCAGCCTGTACGAAGAGGTGGTGGCAACAGCATTTAAGGTTCATCCCTATCATAATCCTGTAATTGGCTGGATGTCAGATCTCGGCTCAATTCAGCAGGAAGATCTTCTGCTTCACTACAGCAGATACTATGCACCAGAGAATGCTGTTGTGGTGATAGCCGGGGATGTTAATCCTGAAGAGATTCTCCAGAAAATAAAGGAGGAGTTTGGCAGTATAAAGAAGACAGCAAAGAGACCGGTATTTTCCTCGAAAGAGCCTGTGCAGAGAGGACAAAAGAGGGTCTACCTCAAAAAAGAGGCCAAGCTTCCCTATATTCTTATTGCCTATCATGTGCCCAGTTTTCCCGACAAAGACAGTGCAGCCCTTGATGTTCTGAGCTACATTCTCTCCGGGAAAAGCGGTCGCCTTTATAAAAACCTCGTAAGAACAAAGGAGATTGCACTGAATGCCTTTGCCTCCTATAGCGGATTCTATATCGATCCCTATCTCTTTTTCCTGGGTGGCACTGTGAGGCCGGGCAGAAAGGCAGAAGACCTGGAGAGGGCATTCTATGAAGAGATAAAAAGGATTCAGGAGACTCCTCCTACGGAAAGAGAGATTCAGAAGGCAAAGAATCAGGTAGAAGCATCTTTTATAATGGAGCAGGACTCAATATACAATCAGGCAGAACTGATCGGAATGTTTGAGATGCTTGGCGATTGGCGATTGATAGACAAATACCTGAAGATGATCCGTGAGGTCAGGCCTGAAGATGTCCAGAGGGTTGCCAGGAAATACTTTACAGAAGACAACAGGACCGTAGGTATTCTGATACCTGAAAAAAGAGGTGTGGAAAAATGAAAAGGATTAAGTTACTGATTCTTTTGTCTCTTCTCTTTATCAGCACACCGCTTTATGCCATAGATGCAAAGCGTGAAGTCCTCCCTAACGGACTTGTACTTTTACACTCCGAAAAACATAATCTTCCCATCGTAAAGGTCACCTTACTGATTAAGGCATCACCTTTTAATGAACCACCGGAGAAGGCAGGGCTTGCGAACCTGGTTGCCTCACTGCTTACGGAGGGGACAAAGAACAGGACATCGGAGCAGATCAGCGAAGAGATAGAATTCCTGGGAGCCCACCTCGGCGCGGCAACGGATAGGGACTATACACTGCTAAAACTCTCCATTCTGAAAAAGGACCTTGAAAAAGGCTTTTCCATATTCTCGGATATACTGCTAAATCCGGTTTTTCCTCCCGAAGAGATCAAGAGAAAGATCGATCTTATAAAGGGAGGTCTCCGACAGGCTGAAGAGGAGCCCGGATTTCTTGCCTCAAGAGAATTCAGAAGAACTCTCTACGGTAAACATCATCCTTATGGAAGGCTGGTAGAGGGAACACTCGAGAGTCTTGATAACATTAACCGTGAGGATATAGTCGGATTCTATAAAACTTACTACAGACCAAACAATGCTATTGTCGCAATTGTGGGAGACATTACTCATGAAGAGGCAATCAATCTCTTAAAAAGATTCCTCTCCAGCTGGGAAAAAGGAAATATACCAGAGACGCCTGAATACCATATTCCAAAAATCGAGGATGTAAAGTTAATTACAATAGACCGTGAACTAACCCAGGCAAATATAATTCTGGGACACCATGGTGTAAAAAGGTCCAATCCTGATTACTATGCCATATCCGTCATGAACTATATCTTTGGAGGAGGTGGTTTTGCCTCAAGATTAATGATGCGTATAAGGGACGATATGGGGCTTGCCTATGATGTGCACAGTTTTTTCTCTTCAGATAAAGATACAGGAGTATTTGAGGTAGGTGTTCAAACCAAAAACGAATCAGCACGCACTGTAATAGATGTTATATTGAAAGAGATGAGAAGGGTTCGTTCTGAGCATGTTTCCGACAGGGAACTTAACGATGCAAAGTCTTATCTGACAGGCAGTTTTCCCCGGAGAATTGACACTATGGGAAAGATCGCAGATTTCCTTGTTTTAACCGAGTTTTATAATCTCGGCATTGATTATGACAAAAAATATCCACAACTCATCAACTCCGTTACAAAAGATGATATTCTCCGCGTTGCAAAAAAATATCTGCATCCAGACCGCTATATCCTTGTGGTAGTAGGAGATATTGAAAAGACAGGAATATCTGGTTCTACTTTTTAATCACCGCAATGGACAGATAGACACCTTCCTTAGGTGCTCCACCATTAAGCAGATCATAGACCTCCTCATCCTCTAACCCTAATCTTTTTGCCAGATAGGCTGAGCGTGGTGATACCTTTTTAATAGCCTCTATCAGCACAGGCAATCGCCTGTCCACCTTCATGAAAACCGTTGTGGGGTGACGATTGATAAACTCAACAGCCTTCTCCGTAGAGGATGGCATCTCATATACTCCAAAGTTCTCGCCCTTGATGCAGAGCGGCACTCCCAGAAGTGTTGATGCAGCATTAACAGAGCTTATTCCAGGGATATGTTTTACCTGAATATTAAGTTTTTTCAGTCTCTCTGTAAGATAGTTTGAGGTGCTATAGATCGTGGGATCACCCATTGTTACATAACATACCTTTTTACCTTCACTGCAATGTCTCCTGATTATTTCTGCCAGTTCCTGATATCTTCTGGAGAGTTCCTCCTTGTCGTTAGTCATAGGGATATAGTACATGAAGATCTTTGACTTGTTAATATAATTAAGAATAATTTCCTTTGCAACGCTCCTTCCCTTTGAATCAGACTGGGGGACCACTACAATATCTGACTCTTCAAGTATTCTCTTTGCCTTTATGGTCAGTAGTTCATGATCACCGGGACCAAGTCCTATTGAATAAACCGTCATTTTCCACTCCTTCCTTAATTTATTCTATCTCAGAAAATATCCTGTTAAGTTCCAACACTGCATCAAAGGCATTTATACCAGGTCTTGCAAACTCGTATTCATCCACTCTTATCACCCTGCTTTTCAGTGATCTGAAGAACTCTCTTTTTTTCGGATGCTCCGGATTCTTATTCATCGGGCCCACCTGATAGATATATATCTCCGGAGCCAGCTTGATCACCTTTTCGGGAGATATAAGGACATGTTTTTTCTTAACGGTAACCAAATTGATTCCTCCAGCACGCTCAATTATTGATGTGATAATGCTTCGACTTCCTGCCACTTTAAGAGGTCTTGCACTGATTTCGTATATGACAGTTGGTCTTTTATTTAAAGGCTTTATCTCCGATAGTTTCTCTTTAAGTCTATGTACAAGGGTGGTCGCCTCCTTCTTTCTGTCCAGCAGATCACCTAATTTCTTAATCTTCACAAGTATCTCATCAAGGGTCCTGGGGTCAAAGTAAAATACATCCACTTTCAGTTCTTTTGAAAAACTCTCGGGAAAAGCCCTTTTGGAACCAGCTACTATAAGATCCGGTTTCAGGGCCTTCAGCAGTTCGATATTCGGCCTTAGATGTGAACCAACTCGTGTGACATTGTCAAAGGTCCTGTCAGTACGAGTAACACCCACCACTTTATCCCCTGCCTTAAGCTCCTTTAATACGGGACTTGCTGCTGCATAAAGAACCACAATCCTATTATAGGCATGGGAAACGCCAATGAATGAGAAAAATAATGTTAGAGTTAAAACCTGCAAAAAGATAAATCTTCCGACTCTTCTACCCCAAAAAATCAGAGATCTTTTGGGGTATCCTTCTGACTTCTGACTTTTGACACCTGACTTCATCCGTTACCTCCCTCTGTGTATACAAATATTCCTCTCTCATGCCTTATGAAACTCACCTTCACTCCAAAGACACGAGAAAGTCTTTCCTCGTCAAGTTCTCTTTTTGAGAGATCATATGCAAGAGCACCCTGCACAAAAAAGAGAAATCGATCAAACTCTCTCACAGCCAGTGATATATCATGAACAACCATAAGAATCACTCTATCCTTACTCAGCCTCTTCAGTAAATCCAGAGTATCATGCTGATGTCTGAGGTCTATTCCGCTTAAGGGTTCGTCAAGGAGTATAACCGGAGAATCCCTGTTGATAACTCTTGCAAGAAGAACTCTCTGCTTTTCTCCGCCGGAGAGTTCGTTAAACTGCCTGTCCCTCAGATGGAAGATATCAAACTCCCTGAGAACTCTCTCTGTTGCCTCCATGTCTTCATCTCTGTAGCCTCTGCCATCGGTATGAGGATATCTTCCCGTAAGAACAACGTAATGGACGTCAAAGGGCATGTTCAGACTGGTCTGTTGAGGAAGAAGGCTTATTATTCTATGCCTCATCCTTGACGAAAGACCACGGAACTCTTCTCCATCAAGCATGTACCCACCCTTGAACTTCTTCAATCCGGCAAGTACTGATAGAAAGGTAGACTTACCGCTTCCGTTATTGCCGAGGACAGCAACAAAATCTCCCCTCTTCAGCAACAGACTCTCTACGGAGAGTCTGAACTCTCCCTGCATGGCGGTTATTTCTTTTAGCTCAATCAAAATAATAAAGCTCCTTCTTTCTTTTTATTAACAGGTAAAGAAAAAACACACCTCCCACTGAGGAGGTTATTATGCCAACGGGAAGCTCCTGCCCCTCGGCAAGTATTGTCCTTGCAATAAGGTCATTCAGAATCATGAAAAAGGCACCTCCCAGAAGACTCAGGGGAATCAACTCCGAAGCTTTAACGAATCTTAAAAGCCTGATAATATGGGGAACTATCAACCCCACAAAGCCGATAATACCTGCATATCCCACGCTGAATGCGGTAAGCAGTGCAGCAACAAAGAATGCCTTCCTCCGAAGCCTCTCAACAGATACCCCGCTTGACACTGCAGTAGTGTCATCAAAACATATGATATCCAGACTGAGATAGTCCCTTCTTATCATGAGATAAGACAGCGCTATTACGAACCCAAGGATAGCCACCTTTTTGACCGAGGCGGATTGAAACCCTCCCATTAACCAGAATATTATCGAACTTACGGCATCGTCACTCAGGAATTTCATAAAACTAATTGTTGCAGAGGAAAAGGTGCTAATAACGATACCTGCAAGTAGCATGGTAATCGGCTGAACTCTTCCTCTGACAGAGGCAATCTTATATACCGCAATCAATCCTATGATTCCGCCTGCCAGGGCAAACAGGGGTATCACCACACCCAGACCCAGCATAATTGCAATTACAGCACCCATTGCAGAGGAGGCAGAGACTCCGGTGGTAAAGGAATCAGCCAGCGGATTTTTCATCACATACTGGAACAGCACACCGCTGAATGCAAGAGCAGAACCTACAAGGCCAGCCATAAAAACACGAGGCACTCTTACATAAAACAGAATCTCCCTCTCTATCTCTGACATACCAAAGAAATCGATCTTTACTGCTCCCTTCATAACAGCAACAATGGAAACAACAACCAGTAATACCGCCAGCAGGGAAACAGCTATACCGGAACCATAAAATTCCGATCTCCGACTTCTGACTTCCGACTTACGTTTCACGCTTCCACCCTCTTTACTGCAAAATAGGCAGTACAGAAAAACAGTCCTGCAAAAAGAATCATCAGGGAGAAATACAGAAGGTTCACATCTCCGCCTGTCAATGATGCCCTGATAACCTTCGTGCTATATGTAAGGGGGAGAACATATACTATAAGTTTGAATAAATAGGGTAGCTTGTCCACCGGGAAAAAGGTGCCGCAGAGAAATATCATGGGAGTGATAACAAAGGTATTAACAGTGGCCTGAGAACCATGATCCCTCACTATCATTGCCATTGTAGTGCCCAGAGAGGCAAACAGAAAGGTATGAATGATTATGGCTGCAAAAAACAGTGGTGACAGAATCAGCTGAACCTTAAACAACACTGCATAAACGAAAATAAGCAGGGTACTCAGTAGTCCCTTGAACATTCCATACAAAACCTCTCCAAGCACTATCTCCATATACGTTATCGGAGCAATAAGGTATTCATCAAAAAGGTGGAAGTAAAATCTTGTAATATTTATCTCCTGGGCAATACCGTAGCTCTGGTTCAGACTACTCATGGTTATCAGCCCTGGTATGAGAAATGTGATATAGGGCATACCTCCTGCCACGACCTTATCACCAAAGCCCCATCCGAAGGCTATCAAGAAAAGAAGGGGCGACAAAGAGGATGCAAGAATCTGCTTTCTTGCCCTCTTCTTATAGACATTCAATTCCCTGTAAAGAACACCTTTTATACCGTTAAACATTTATCCTCCTGCCTGTAAGCTTAAGAAAAACATCCTCTAAGGTTACCTCCCTTATCCTGCTTGAGAGCGTACATTTTTTCAACTCCTCCAGAGCCTCCTCCCTTGTATTGTAAAATCTCTCCTCAATATGGTCTTCATGGAATACCTCAAGGACGTATCTGCCAAGATCCTTTTTCAGTTCCTCCGGAGAGCCTGATGATATAATCTTTCCCCTGTTTATGATCATCACACGCTGGCAGAGCCGCTCCGCCTCTTCTATATAATGGGTGGTAAGAAGAATAGCCATGCTCTTTAACTGGTTTACCTTCACAATAAGATCCCACAGAGACCGCCTTATCTGCGGATCAAGTCCTACTGTGGGCTCATCAAGAAAGAGTATCTTCGGCTCATGAAGCAGGGCCCTTACGATAACAAGCCTTCTCTTCATACCGCCTGAAAAGGTTTTTACCTGCCTGTCTCTATGCTCGGCAAGTCCTGCAAACTCAAGTGACTCCTCAATCCGGGAGTTTCGTTCCTCCTTTGGTATCCCGTGCAGAATGCAATGAAGATAGAGATTTTCATAAGCAGTAAGATCACGATCCAGGTTACTGTACTGATGCACTACCCCGATAAACCCCTTTGCCTCCTTTGCATGTCTGGAGAAGTCTTTACCATAATAAAACACCTCTCCTTCGGTAGGCTTCAAAAGCCCCGTTAGCATCCTTATTGTGGTGGTTTTGCCAGCGCCGTTAGGACCTAAAAGACCTACGAATTCACCTTCCTGGATAGAGAAATCCACTCCGGCCACAGCGGTCTTATCGCCGAATTTACGAACCAATCCTTTAACCTTCAGAATCTCCTTCATCTCACCCTCATCATGCCATGATAGCTGCCAGGACAAAAATTACCAGTCCCAGCACTATCAGTGTATAGTCCAGTTTTCTGTATCTGAATATAAACAATCCAGTTATTGTAACTAAAATTAGAATTACAGATACAGCATCTGTAACAAATATCCATATGTCCGCCGTCTTAAAAGCCTTGTGAAGTCTGTTAAGCCAGGCCCAGGGCTGGGCTGGTATCTTTTCTATTTTTTCCATCCGGCCTTTCAATGGATCTATTATAAAAGTTGTCTTTCCGTGAGAGCCGTAAAGAAACTCTATGATCTTTCCGTTTTTGATCTTAATAACAGTGGGATCGTCTTTTCTATTAATCTGTGCCTTGTAGAAATCAATAAACTTCCTCAATCTTTTTATGTCACTTACAGGAACTGTAGATTCGCTTCTTTTCTTGATTATAAAGTAATCAAAGTCCTTTCTGTGATTCAGCAGTATACCGGTAAAACAGTAAAAGATCACAAAGATGGTAAGAACAAGACCACCCCATCTATGAATATTTCTCAACAATTTCTTTGTCTCAGGAGACATTTACACAAGCTCTGTATTTTTGTATTCTTTGATTTTAAGATACCCGGGACAGATATCTTCTGTCCCGGGGTAATATCATTTGTTTATCTTTCAAACTTTTTAAGTGTCCTTACTATGCTCTTAATAAACACCCTGTTTATCACCGGATAAAAGCCGAGCCCCTTAAAATACTCCTTCCCTTTATACTTAACTGTCGGCGCATCAACCTCGAAACCTGCTTTCTGCATCTCAAGTGCCCAGGACAGTTCGCCATCCTCATCAGGCTCCTGGCCCATTATATCGTTCATTATATGGTCACCGGCCACAAACATAAAGGGAACGAATCTTATCTTTTTCCCCTTGCATTTTTTTGCTCTTGAAAGGGCCTCTGTTCTGGTCTGTATCCCTTCAACTGAGCCAATTAACACATTATCATAATAAGCATTGACTATTCTCTCCAGTCCAAGATAAGTAATGTTTGCACCGTTCATTGTCTCTCCTGTGCCATGGGCAACAAGTATGTTACAGCCCTCCGAAGGTGGTAATAGCTCTTCTTTTAATGCCTCTACTGTTGTTTCCAGATCTTCCCAGTGAGTCAGAAGGGGAGCGCCCACTTTTATTCTCAAATCGAAATCCTGAAAGGCCTCTCTAAGTCCTTCAACCATCCTTAATACACTCTCGTATTCAATCCCTGGGAATATATGAAGGGGCTGTACCACGATCTTTCTGTAGCCTTCATCCTCAAGATCGGATATAACCTGAGCAAGGCTCTTGAAACGCTTGTTGATTCCTGCCTTTTTGAACTTTTTGTTTGCCCTTTCTCTGACTATCTCTGAGGTAAAGGCCCATTCGATCCTGTAATTCTTGTACCTGTCAGGCAGTTCCTTTCTTAGCTGCTCCTCAAAGAAGTCAAAGGTTACCATAGCCTTTGTTGTTGTGCCGAAGGCGGCAATCACTATGGCCGGGTCTTTCTTTAAAGTCATGGTCTTCATCATTGCTGATGAACTGGATGTTAATAGAAATATTAACAAACCTGCAAATACCAGAATGCTTGAAAAAAGTCTATTCATTGAAATACCTCCTTGCATTTAATTTTTTATGCTTTAAGTTCTGAAGCCTTCAGCGTTTCACCGAAAGCCAATTAAAAATCCACTCCCAGTCGGATATAAACCTCGTCGTTACTATCCTTCATATCTCCCTCTGTCCTGAACTCCGTCCGCCTGTACTCACCTGCCACAAAGGCATTAAGCCCTGAGGTCTCATCATTGTAGAAACTGTATCTTGCTCCAGCACTGTAACGGTCTTTTACTGTCCAAATTCCAAGGTCATCACTCATTCCATCATCATCAAAATGCTCATACCTCAGGGCTACCTCCAGTGGCTCACTCACTACATGGGCCCTCCTCTCTGCAAATAGACCTCCTCCTATTACCTCCCTCTTCCGCAGTACAAACTCATACGCA
>JALUAR010000091.1 GCA_027050975.1 Thermodesulfovibrio sp. | reverse complement strand
CTTCCAAACGTTCTTTATCCATACTTGTAATTATACATAAAAAGATTTTTGATTTCAAGTATTTTTTATTAATTGTCATTATTTTAGTTTGAATATGATAGCACAACCGTTTGTTTTACAAAGATTTTTTTCCAAAGGAACAAACCTCTTTTCTTCTGCACTGCGGGCCCTTTATACGCTCCCCTTGCGTTATGATACAATAGAGTATGATTCAAGGACGGAATGAAAACGTACCATATAAGGGCATTACCTTCCATATTCAGACAGAGGACAGGGGACTGGCCAATCCAGTTATTGTAAGCACTCTCTTTTACAAGGGCATGATAATCAATGAAGAGAGGCTGAGCTATGCTGACATACTAAAGTTTGACCGCCTTAACGAGATGATAAAAGATCTCATAGAGGAACTCCATAGAAAGGTAATTTTCAATCTTAAGAATGGCCTGTATGATGAAAAGATCAGGGGTTTTGTGAATCTGTTGGATGAGGAAACTCTACATAATGAGGTACTACGTTTCTTTGAGCAGGAGCTTTTGCAAGGACTGAAACAGGAGTTAGGAATACAAATAGGCGAAGACACACTTAATTCTCTCAGGAAAGAGATAAAAGGCATTGGAAGCACTCTAAACAAAGAGACATTCCTGTCACTCTGCGCCTTAATATACAAAAGGGTAGAAGGAAGCTGCGACAAAGAGGCATTCAAAGAATTTATCAAAAAATGGTCCAGCACTGTGGGGAAGGCAGAAAAGATTTCAAAGGAAGAGGTGAAATTGAAAGAGTTGATGGACCATATCCTACATAAAGATATAGCTGATGTTTTAGGAGAAAGCCTGACAAGGGCATTAATAGACAAGGTACTGAGAGAACTCCACTCCTCCTTTCTACACAAGCGCGAAGCCTTTGATATTATTGTTCAGAGGATACTAAATGCAGGCATTATCCAGAAGAGAACAACAGAGGAGTGGAGGAGACAAAAAAAGAGTCTGTGGACAGAAAAATACCGAAACATCCTGAACTCTTCAATCATACATGTATAAAAAGATCCTGATTGTCAAACCCAGCTCACTTGGAGACATTATCCATTCCCTGCCTCTGCTTAAAGCAATAAAGGAAGGTCTTCCCGAGGCTTCTGTTCACTGGGTTGTGGCAAAGGGATTCGAAGATCTGTTATTGGAACATCCCTTACTCGACAGAGTCTTTGTCATTAATAAACAGAACTGGAAAAATCCCCTGAAAGCACCAGGCACAATCAAAGAAATCCTGGGTATTGGGAAAAAACTCCGTGAGGAAAGATATGATGTGGTAATAGACCTGCAAGGACTGCTAAGAAGCGGTATCATAACCGCCCTCAGCAGGGCACCTGTCCGTATCGGTTTCAGCGATGCCAGAGAGATGAGCCCTCTCTTTTACAATCTCAAAATAGAAGGCGGCAAAGATATCCATGCAGTGGATCGTTACCTCAAGATTGCATCGCTTCTTCAGATTCAGTCCAGCAAAATCGGGTTTCCCTTGCCACCTCTGGGTAAAAACCCCGTTAATGAAAACAGATATTTTGTAATAGTCCCGGGAGCGAGATGGCAGAGCAAGAGATGGCCTGCAGAGTATTTTGCCGATGTGACAAAGGAACTCGCAAAGATGGAATTCAGGGCCGTTCTGGTAGGTGCAGGCAGTGATATTGATCTTGCCGAGAAAATCACATCACTATCTGAAACCAATGTCCTGAATCTTGCAGGCAAGACCAATCTGAAAGGGCTTTGTTCGGTAATAAAGGATTCAACTTTTGTCCTCACGAATGATTCAGGCCCAATGCATATTGCCTCTGCCCTCGATATTCCGGTCTTTGCCATATTCGGCCCGACCAGTGAAATCAGAACAGGTCCTTACGGCTCTAAAAGCAGGGTTATCAAGTCATCTATCAATTGCAGGCCATGTTTTAAGAAGAGATGCAACGATATTCGCTGTATGTATGATGTAACCCCAGAAGAGGTGGTAAGAACCATAAAAGAGGCCCTGAATCTCTGATTTTTCGGTATTGACAAGCCCACCCCTTTTAATCTATTATTTACAACCCTGTAACAAAGTGTAATCACTCTACCGTAACCTTTTGTAACAAAAAGGGGATTTAGTCCCCAGAAAAACAATCCTTGCGGGAGGGCGTATGTTAGCATTAGTCATTTCAGGTCTTATTGTTGGTATTGCTACAGGGTGGGTTCTGCAGCGTGGCCGGTATTGTATGAACACCGCCTTCAGGGACGTCATCTTTATCAATGATTACAACCTTTTCAAAGCCTATCTCCTCTGTCTGATCATTGTTACAATCGGTGCTAATTTTCTTGAGGACATCGGTCAGATCGAGGAACTCAGAAGACAGGCATTCTCTCCAATCGCCAACATCGTTGGTGGTTACATCTTCGGTCTGGGAATAGTGCTTGCCGGAGGCTGTGGCAGTGGTATCTGGTACAAGATCGGTGAAGGACAGTTCAATGCGTGGGTTACCATTCTTGGTTTCGTTATTGGCATTTATGCTACAAAGAACGGCATTCTCAGTCCTGTTTACAACTTCCTCAGAAGCTTCACCGTATGGCAGACTCCTGACGGTCTCAAGGCCCTTTCGGACGAACAGGTTATAGAACTCTGGGACAAGGGAGTTGATGTTGTACCTCCGACCCTTTACAGCTTCATAGGGGTTAACAAGTGGATTGTCATTGGGGTATTAACGGTTATCGCTCTGCCCTTCATCTTCCGCGGCGGCGTGCAGAAGCCACAGAAGGGATATTCCTGGCCACTTACCGGAGTTCTGCTTGGTCTGGTTGTCACACTGGCATGGTGGGCCTCTGAGAAATGGGGTGGTGGTGCCAGAGGCGTATCCTACACCGGCCCAACACAGGAACTCTTTAAATTCATACTTACAGGTGATACACCCACATGGGGCGCAATGCTTGTTCTCGGCACTCCTATCGGAGCATGGCTTAGTGCAAAGGGTTTGAAGGAGTTTAAGTTAAAAGCTCCCAGTGCTGAAGAGCTTCTCAGGGTCTTTGTTGGCGGACTTATTATGGGATTCGGAGCAAGTGTTGGTGGCGGATGTAACGTGGGACACGGCATTACAGGTTTTTCCACCCTTGCCCTTGCAAGTGTGGTTGCAACAATCTTCATTATCCTTGGTAACTGGACAATGGTTTACTTCCTCTTTATAAAACCGATGAAGGATATGGATATATAGGCCCTCTTACATAACGCAAAGAACGAAAGGCCTGAAACTCCGGTTTCAGGCCTTTTTCTTTAAGAGCCCTCCTGGAAATTTCCCAATGTAGGTTATATTTGGACCAAGCGGTACGACAATTCAACAATCGCTGGATTTGGGTTATAATAATCTGACCATGAAAGCATCATCTATGAAGTTAGCCCTGCTTTTTACAATCCTCCTTCTCATCTCTCTGTTGGCATGTACCAGGGAGGTTAGAACCAAAAAGCTATATCCAGGGAAGGAGCTGACCCCCGAAACATTAATCGATAAAGTAAGCCTACTGGATATCTCAACTGTCAAAGCCTCTGTAACTCTAAAAATTGTTAAAAACGGCAAACCTGCAGGAACATTTCCCGGAGTACTGGTATATCAACACCCTGACAGGGCATTGCTGAGAATCTTCGGCCCTTTCGGAATCACAGCCTTCGACCTTCTCTTCAAACAGGGAAACCTCAGGGTTTATATTCCCCAAAAGAACGCTATTTACGAAGGAAATGTACCTTTTAAAAGGCTCCTACCCGACAGAGAAGGACTCCTTAACGCTCCAAAGAGGATAAAGGAGACCGAGACGGCTTACAAACTCTTTGTATTTGGAAAGGAAAAGGACAAACTGGTGCTTAAAGCAATATATAGCTTTTCCAAAGAGGGTCTACAGTGGAGGGCCGTAGAGGTATTCGGCTCGAACACAAGGGCAATGACCATGAATATTCTTCACCATAACAATGAGATACCGGATGAGATAGAGGTACTAACAGATAGATATTCCTTGCAGATAAAGTTAAAGGATATCGAACTAAACAAACCTGTCAAAGAGGAGGCTTTCATACTTCCCTCTGTACCTGACACATTTCCTTTAACCCGTCTTACAAAGGATGCTCCCTTAAATAAAGGACCGGACAAATAATTATGGTAGATGAGATTATCAACCTCTATTTTGGACATAAGGGAAAACTCTCTCGGGAGATCCCCCAGTATGAGTTCAGAGACGAGCAATACCAGATGGCAGAGGCTGTAATGGAGGCCCTTCGGACCGAGAGCAACCTGATAGTAGAGGCTGGCACAGGCGTGGGAAAAAGCCTTGCCTATCTTGTGCCACTTCTTCATTCTGTAGAAACAGGAGGAATAGAACGTGCGGTTGTATCCACATACACAAAGACTCTGCAAAGGCAGCTGGTGGAAAAGGATCTGCCGTTACTAACTGAGCGACTCTTTCCGGATATCTCATATGCATTATGCCTTGGAAGCGAAAACTACCTTTGTTTGAGAAGACTGAATATAACCCACAATCATGGCCTGTTCGAGGTGTTTGAGGAGAATGATTTCGTAAGGCTTTTGAAGTGGGCAGAATCAACCGAAAGCGGTCTCTATCAGGAGATTACCCCACCCCATACTCTCTGGAGAAAGGTCTGTCGTGAACCAGACCTTTGCCACAGCAGGGATTGCAGATTCTTTAATGAATGTTTTTACCAGCTGGCAAGGACCCGGGAAAGGGCAAGCCAGGTCCTTGTGGTCAATCATCACCTCCTCTTTGCCCACATTTCAACAGGCTGGAACATCCTTCCTGAATTTGAGACAATTGTTTTTGATGAGGCTCATGAAATAGAGGGGGTTGCCTCTGATTACTTAGGTGTTGAGGTATCCAATACAGGACTGAAGCACCTGTTGGACTCCATAATATCTCCCAGAGGCAAAGGACTTTTGAAGAGACTTAAGGAATCTGATCCCATGACAATCTCCGAGTTATCAGCAATTGTGGAAAGGCTCCGAATGCAGTCGGAACGTTTTTTCCAGACTGTTTCCGATTATCTGTCAGGAGAGAAGACAAAGAGAATCAGGCGCCATGAACCTCTCCCTTTTGTCGACATTCTTTCTGAGCACCTGGATGCCCTTGAACAAAGCCTCAGGGAGGTTGGCAGAGGATATGCCGACGAAGAGGAGGGTAAGGATCTCAAGTCCCTGGCTGACAGATGTCGGGCTCATATAGAATCCCTGGGTATAATCCTGAACCAGGAGCTTGATGGATATGTTTATTGGGCAGGAAGCGAGGGAAGAAGAATCATGCTTTCAGCCACGCCAATAGATGTGGGAGATCTTCTCAGGATAAACCTCTTCCAGGCGATCCGTCCCGTGATACTCACCTCGGCAACCCTCTCAGTAAGGGGCTCCTTCTCCTACATACAGGAACGTCTGGGAATTGACGAAACAGAGACCCTGATCCTTACATCTCCTTTTAACTACAAAGAGAATGTTCTCCTTTATATCCCTTCACATATCCCGGAACCGCGAGACAAAGAGTATATAGACTCTGTCACCAGAGAGATAGAGAAGATCCTGAACTTCACCGGTGGAAGAACCCTTGTGCTTTTTACCAGCTATTCCATGATAGAACAGGTTTTTGATAATATAACTGTAAAGGATTTGACCATCCTCAAACAGGGAGATGCAGACAGTTATACCCTCATAGAGCGGTTTAAGAGGCTTGACAAGGCTGTATTATTCGGAACCTATACATTCTGGCAGGGGATTGATATTCCTGGTGATGACCTGCAATGCGTGGTGATTACAAAACTCCCTTTTGCCGTGCCTACTGACCCAATTGTAGAGGCCAGAATGGAAAGCCTTTTGGCAAAAGGAACCGATCCTTTTTATGCTTATCAGGTACCTCAGGCAGTGATAACATTCAGGCAGGGGTTCGGAAGACTTATCAGAACAGCAACTGACAGAGGAATAATTGCTATTCTGGACAGCAGGATACTACAGAAGCCTTACGGAAAGATATTTCTGGAATCGATTCCCGAGGTAAGGTTCACTACGGACTTAAAAACCTTAACCGTTGAGATTTCCGGGGTATCAAACTCCTATCTCCAGCGGTAACAAAAACTGACAAACTCCGGAAGGAGTGGTATGGTGGAGTCTTATCGCTGGATTGGGTAAACTTTTAACATATGGGAAACCGTACTGGAAATAAGATACTTGCCATAGGTGGAGGCAAAGGCGGGGTAGGCAAAAGTGTTCTTTCCATTGGTATTAGTGTTTCTCTTGCAAAAAAGGGAAACCGTGTTGTCCTTGCCGATCTTGACCTGGGCGCTGCCAATCTTCACACCTATCTCGGCATCATGGGCCGAACACCCAGCATTGCAGACTTTATTCTCAGGAGGAAACCCGACCTGGAGGAGATTCTTGTTGAAACAGAAATTGAGAATCTTCGGCTGATAAGTGGGGCTGAGTTTGTTCCCGGCATGGCAAATCCTGCCCATTGGATGAAGCTTAAAATGATACGTCACCTCAGAAACCTTGACGCAGATTATGTAGTAATCGATCTTGGTGCAGGCGTGCACTTCAATACCCTCGACTTCTTTGGAATAGCAGACAGGGGTATTGTCATTACCGCTCCAGAACCTGGTGCGGTAATGAATGCATACGGATTTATCAAGGCAGCCCTGTTCAGAAAATTGCAATCTGTCTTCCGGCGCCACTCTGTTATAGGCCCGCTGATAGAGCATGAGGCAAAAAAGGGAGAAAAGGACGGCAGGCTTTCCCTTGAGTGGTTGAAGGGACAGATTGAGTTAGGCGCTCCCGAGATGATACCTATCCTGAAAGAGATAGAAGAATCCTTTGCACCTGCCCTCATCATAAACAGGGTGCCAGAGGGGCATACCCATGTTCTGGTAAAAAATCTTATCTCCCTATGCATGGAAAAGCTTGGAATTCAGATAGAATACATCGGCAATCTACCCGATGTTAAGGAGATGCCCTTTTACCTGCTGAACATTCCCAAGCTATTTGAAAAGGATATGGGAAAACCGTATTTCGATGCTGTTGAAAAGGCTGTATCAAGACTGCTTTCACCGCTTCAGTCGGCAGAGCCTTCCATGGCAAGAATAAAAAAGGATTTTACCGATGAAGAGATAGAAAAGATCATATCCTTTATTGATACGCTGGATGATAGCATCTTCGACAATACAAACAAAGAGGTCTGGAAGCTGAGGATGTTTTTCAAGCCTGAAAAGGTTATATCCTTCCTGGAAGGGAAAGGAATCACTCACGAACTGTTTTATGCCTGATATTCCAACATAGACCATAACCCCCTACACGGCAAGATGCCTGTCACTGACCATCCGTACTTTCAGGCAATCAAGCCCTGCATCAAGTAGCTGTCCTCTTACCGCTTCAACCTCAAAGGCAGCACATGGAGAGTTTAAAAATCTCTTTTCAGAATATCCAGCTCATCCGATGGAAATTAATTCGGAGAGAATGTTTACAAGGCATGGAAAGGGCTGAGAAATGGTATAATAAAAATCATTTCTCAGCGGAGGAGCATATTGCTTAAGGAGTTGATTAGGAAAAATCGCAGTGTGCGCAGGTTTTATGAGGAGTACTATATCAGCCTTGAAACCATAGAAGACCTGATAGACCTTGCAAGGCTCTCTCCTTCTGCAGCCAATCTACAACCCCTGAAATACATCATATCAAACACACCAGAGAGGAATGAAGAGATTTTTCTCCATCTCTCATGGGCAGGATATCTAAAGGACTGGCCGGGTCCTGAGAAAGGGGAGCGACCCTCTGCCTATATCATAATACTTGGAGATACGGAGATAACAACTAACTTCTCCTGCGACCATGGCATCGCAGCACAGAGCATCCTTCTGGGAGCACGAGAACTCGGCCTTGGTGGCTGTATTATCGGAGCAATAAACAGAAAAGGTCTTGCCAAAGCCCTCAATATCCCCAAGCGCTACGAAATCCTCCTTGTTATCGCCCTGGGTAAGCCAAAGGAAGAGGTTGTAATTGAGGAAATTGCTCCAGGAGAAAGCATCAAATACTGGCGTGATGAAAAAGGGGTTCATCATGTACCAAAACGAAGACTCAGAGATATTATCCTTCAGTTAGAGTAAGCCTCCTTATAAATCCATCCTTCCCGAAATCGCCGATAGAAAAAAGGATAGTTTTCATAACAGGCAAGTCCTGGCATTTCTGGGACTTTGCCCTTTCTTTATTCGTTTGTGGTATATTCTCTGTTATGAAAAATCTGTCCTTCTCTAAGAGTTCACTCCATTACGGTTGGATTGTAGTCTTTGCCGGCTGTCTTGGAGTATTTGCATGCATCGGACTTGGCAGGTTTGCCCTTGGCATGTTACTGCCCTCCATGGGAGAGGCGCTACGACTCAGCTACTCCGAGATGGGATTTATAAGCACCATCAATTTCGTAGGTTACCTTCTATCTGCCTTTTTAAGTGGGTTCGTTGCCTCAAGATTCGGTTCCAGAAAGCTGATCTTTCTGGCTCTTTTTCTGGTAGGTATCTCGATGGTTTTTATTAGCAGGGCTTCGGGATTTCTCTCTGTTGCGCTTCTGTATATGCTTACAGGCATTGGCAGCGGTGCCTCAAATGTTCCTATTATGGGACTGGTCTCTTCATGGTTCAAGAAGGAAAAGAGAGGAAAGGCAGCAGGCTTTATTGTAATCGGAAGCGGCTTCGGTATCCTTCTAAGCGGCAAACTTATCCCTTATCTGAACAGTCTGTATCCTGAAAGCGGCTGGAGAACAGGCTGGCTTATACTGGGCGGCATTGTAACTGTAGTGGCCTTTATCTGTCTTTTCATTTTAAGAGACAGCCCCGAACAGATGGGCCTTTCTCCCATAGGTACCAGGGCCACCGCGAGCCCGCAGGCCAGAGCACTGCACAGGGCAGCTGCCTCTGTCTTCAGGAATCCGGTTATATATCATATAGGTGCCATCTATTTTCTCTTTGGCTTCACCTATGTGATTTACGCCACCTTTATCGTGACCTGCCTTGTAAAGGAGTGGGGTATGCCTGAGACCGTGGCAGGTAACTTCTGGTCATGGGTGGGGCTACTGAGCCTTCTGTCAGGTCCTGTTTTCGGTACACTTTCGGATAAAGCAGGAAGAAAGGCAGGGATTATCACGGTCTTTGCAATCCAGATGACCTCCTATCTGCTGATCGCAGCCCATCTACCAGGAGTATTTCTCTACCTCTCAATCGGTCTTTACGGAATAGCAGCCTGGAGCATCCCCTCTATCATGGCAGCTGTGGTGGGTGATTATGTAGGTGCTGAAAGGGCCTCATCAGCCTTTGGTCTGATTACATTTATTTTTGGTCTGGGTCAGATTACGGGGCCAGCCCTGGCAGGTGTTCTGGCAGAGCGTTCCGGAAGCTTCTCAGGTAGCTTCTACATGGCTTCGGCTGCCGTAGCTGTTGCAATCCTCCTTACAACCCTGCTACAAAAGCCTTCACCTGGAAGCACCGTATCAAAAACCAGCCCAAATTAATTTTTGGTATAATTGTTTGTGGAACTAATTGTATAAAACATTTTGTAAAATGGGAGGGACTATGGGAACTGATAATGTGGTCTTCCTGGAAGTCCTTGAATGGTTTGACCAGACAGGCAAGGAAATAGTCTACAGGATACCTCAGAGGGGTTCGGGTGAGATAAAGTTTGGTGCCCAGCTCATTGTCCGGGAAAGTCAGGCAGCAGTTCTCTTTTACCATGGTAAGGCATATGATGCCTTTCAACCCGGAAGACATACCCTCACAACAGCAAATATTCCCATTCTAAACAAGATCCTGAGCATTCCCTGGGGAATGACCAGCCCCCTCAGGGCAGAGGTCTATTTTGTAAACATGAAGGTCTTCCCTAACCTGAAGTGGGGGACAAGGGATCCCGTTGCCTTCAGGGATTCAGAGCTTGGCCTTGTACGTCTCAGAGCCTTTGGTGTCTTTGACATACAGGTGGTTCAGCCTGTACTTTTCATAAACAGGCTGGTTGGCACACAGGGAATATACACCACTGAGGAGATTGCGGAGTATCTGAGTCGTGTCATTGTGTCCCGGTTTAATGACTACCTGGGTGAGCATTTTGATACCATACTTAATCTCCCAGGCAGATACGATGAACTTTCTGACGGCCTTAGTAAACGGCTTGAGGAAGACTTCAGCCACTACGGTCTCGGCCTGACAAACCTCTACATAAACTCCATCACCCCTCCGCCAGAGGTCCAGAAGGCAATAGATGACAAGAGCAAGCTTAATGTGTTTGACGATCTGAACCGATTGTTCAAGATGAAGGCAGCAATGGCAATGGAGAAGGCATCGGAGAATCAGGCCTCTGCAGGGGCCGGAGTGGGTATGGGCTTTGGCTTTATGATGCCGGCAATGTTTGCGGAGTTAATGAAGTCTCCTGACGCAACATCCAGAGGTACTGAGGCTCGTTGTCCGGAATGCAGCCACACTGTGCCTTCGGATGCAAGGTTCTGCCCTTACTGTGGACATCAAATACTGGTGTTTCAGCAGTGTCCCGAGTGTGGGAAGAACCTGCCGCCTCATGCACGTTTTTGCATAAGGTGCGGTGCAGGTGTAGAGGAAAAGCCTCAGGAGAAGATCTGTCCTCATTGCAAAGCTAAAAATCTGTCTGAATCGGTATTCTGTAACCAATGTGGTCAGCGTCTCTGACGAATATAAAGAGCATTCGGGGCAGCCTTGGATTTAAAGATCTCGCATGAGTGTCCACAGTGTTCAGCTCCCGTTGTCCTTGAGGAGACCGACAGGCTACTTCAATGTCCTTACTGTCGTGTAAGACTTTTTGTCACTTCAGGTGAGGCATTCCGTTACTGGCTACCTCCTTCCGGCAAACTTGCCGAAGAGATGATATTCATCCCTTACTGGCGGTTCAAGGGAATGGTGTTCTCTTGTATGCTGCAAAAAACAGAAGAACGTATTGTTGACACCACTCTGGTGGCTGCTCCGCTAAAACATATACCTGTATCTCTGGGAGTAAGACCCCAGGCAGTACCTCTCAGGTATGTAACTCCGGAACTGGGACGATATTTCTTCCTTTCCCATAACCCCTTCAACCAGGTTTTCCACAGAATGGATACCAGAATACGCGAGATTGAGACCCTGAATATAAAAACATCCTCTTTCTCTGACGACGAGGTTCTACATCGTGCCTTTATCGGCGAAACAGTAAGCCTCATCTATCTTCCCACCTACATACGGGATGGCAAGCTCTTTGATGCCTTAACAGACGCCGCTCTTACAGAGATTGAGCCAAATGAATCAATTGACTTCGTCAGGCACAGGGACTGGGGACTGCGATTTCTTGCCACCTTATGTCCTAACTGCGGATGGGACCTGAAGGGTGAAAAGGACAGCCTGGTTCATTTCTGTGGAAATTGTAATTCCACCTGGATGGCATCCGCCTCAGGGCTAAAAAGAATCGAATTTTCTATTGTGCCTGATAGAAAGGATTCAGCTATCTATCTTCCTTTCTGGAAGATAAGAGCAGAGACACCACCTTTGCAGCTGCAGAGCTATGCAGACCTTGTCAGGTTTGCTAACTTACCAAAGGTTATCAGGAGAGAATGGGAAAGCAAGGAGATAGCCTTCTGGGTACCTGCTTTTAAGATTCAGCCAAAGCAGTTCATGAGAGCATCAAGGACTGCCATCATGGCACAGATTGAAACCCGCAAAGGAGAGCCCCTTCCGAAAGAGCGGATATTTACTGTTAATCTACCGGTGCAGGAGGCTCTGGAATCAATAAAAATCAATGTTATCAATCTTGCAGTACCCAGAAGAAAGATACTTTCCGTAATTCAGGAGATAAAGATACATCCCCTTACGGTGGAGCTTGTACTTGTACCATTCAGGGAAGCATCTCATGGATACATACAGCCAGAGATGCATCTGACTTTTGGAAAAGGGTTGCTTCATTATGGCAGGAATATCTGAACTGGATGATTATAGAAAGTGGTGTTATGCGTAGCTATGCCCCTGCATAATATCGCTCCATTCAGGTGAATGTCTATTGACCTTCTACCTCTGTTATAACCCGTTCTGCCTCTTCAAGTTCTGTCTCCCTCACAAGGAGCTTGATCTCCCCCATCTTACCCACATTTACTGGATAGGGACCAACCTTGCCGGAGCGTATTACAACCTCAATACCTCCGCTTTCAAGCAGATCTCTGATCATTTCAGCCTCCAGAGGGTCATAAACAACCTTCAGGGTAACCCACTCATCACTCATGCTCGTCAACCTCAAGGAGTTGCCACTCTGCATATCCCTCTTTTCTGTGCTCCAACTTTACAGCCTTCAATCTCACCCTCTTCTTCACCGGATGTGTTTTTACCGTCACAAAGGCCCTCAGAAGATTCGCTACTGTTGCCTCCTGAAAGACAAACTCAGAACCGTTACTGGAGACAATAGTGGTTCTCAGATGTTTGTGTCCTTCGGGAATCTCAACCACTATCTCCTCGATATCCTCGTTTCTTAGAACCTTTTTCTCTCCCATGGTTTTAGTAAGATCTTATCAGGTGATTACTATATTATAACCGAAGCCTGTTCGAGATTAACTCTTCTTCTTGCCTCATTAGTGTCCGACAAAAATTTAATAAAATCCCTACAGAGGGCCGGGGGTATTAATTTTGAGCGGATTTACAATGCCAGCTTGCCGAAAGTCTCCACCTTTGATGGTGGTTCTTGACTCAGTTTATCGCACAGTAGTGTTCTTGTCTTTCTAATAAGAAAAACGTCTTTCTCCAGCACGACCGTCCGACTTGACAATTTTAATTACATTTTTATATAAATTTGAGACTTTAGAACACAAAAAATACTAAAAGGAGGTTGTCTTATGAAAGGCAAGTCAGGGCTTTCTGTGTTTGTCTTTGTAATCATGTTAATCCTTCTAACCTCTCCGCTTTATGCAGGAGGACATGGAAAGGGAGTGCACTGGGGATACGAAGGTAACATAGGTCCTGCGCATTGGGGTGATCTTTCTCATGATTTCAGGCTTTGTAAAGAGGGCAAAAGCCAGTCACCTGTTGATATAAGAGACACGATTAAGGCGGATCTGAAAGAGATAGAGTTTCACTATTCGGACACACCCCTCAGGATAATAAACAACGGCCATGCCATACAGGTCAATTATAACAAGGGCAGCTATATAATTGTTAACGGTAAGAGATTTGATTTATTACAGTTTCATTTTCATCATCCCAGTGAAAACACCGTAAACGGGAAACCCTATGATATGGAGGCCCACCTTGTTCACAAAAGCAACGACGGCCAGTTGGCTGTGGTGGCTGTGTTTATGAAAAAGGGAAAGAGCAGTCCTTTTATTCAGACCATCTGGAATCATATTCCCGAAGAACAGGGCCATGAACAGGCGTACAACATAAAGATCAATGTATATGATTTCCTGCCAAAGGACAAATCATACTATGCCTTTGAGGGCTCACTAACCACTCCTCCCTGCAGCGAAGGTGTACAATGGCTCGTTCTTAAGAATCCGGTAGAGGTCTCTGCAGATCAGATAAAGAAATTCTCTTCATACTATAAAATGAATGCACGTCCCACTCAGCCTCTCAATGGAAGGGTGATCAAGGAAAGTAAATAGCACCGGCAAAGGATCGGGTATAAAATGCCCGGTCCTTTCTACAATAACCTGACACTTTTCACAATCAGTTACAATAATTTATACTTAACATTTAATACACATCAGGGAAACGACTGGTTCAAATCCAGTCGCCCCGACCAATTTCTCCTTTTAATTTCAATAAGTTAGTCATATTTTTAGAAACCCTTTGTTTTCAAGGCTTCCAGCCTTTAAAGGCATAAAAAATTATCTTTAATATCAAGCACTTCTATAAAAACATTCCTATTGCAAGGAAACGCAGTGCATGATACTTTACAGACCTACCGATAGTGAGTGTAAAAGGCAATGCCTGCAAGTATGCCCGGCAGCACAACCATTGCAAGAAATATCAATGCCATGGTAACCATCATTGTGGCAGCCACTGCAAGTAGCCCCTGCTCTGCAGTTACTGAACTGTGATGTCCCAGAATAAAACTCAGATAGAAAACACTAAGCACTGCTGCCACACCAAAGGCTGTGTAGAAGGCAACCGTAAAGAAGGCAAACACATAGACAAGCACACTTACCAGTATGAGCCACACCCCTATAAACCCTGCATAAGAGCCAATGCCCACCAGAGGGTCATACTGAGGGAATACAAACCTTGCAAGCAGATAGGTGATGCCAAAGAAGCAGACAAGCCCTGCTCCGAGTTTCAGGAAAAAGAGAATCAGTTTAAGCAGCCGCTTTTTTTCAACTCTCTTGCTGTCTGCTTCAAGTTCTGCTTTGAGTTCTGCCTCAATACGCCTTTTGTTTTCTTCATCAAGTTCAGAGGTCCCTGAAGAAGCAGCGGCTGCCCTTTCCACAGATTTCTGCCCCTCAGAGGGCATAGTCTCCACAATGTCCTCATACCCACAGAGACACCGCTGAAGGCTATCATCATTTTCAGCCCCGCATTCCGGACATATCCACGCCACAGCCCAATCCCTCCGTAACGACGGGTATGGAGATTATACCAACTTTGTTTACAATGACGTCAATTGTGTATTTAATACTGGAACATATTTACTGCATGAAAATGGCTCTGGTGTGTACCTTTCAGAGATTAAATCCGCTGGAGAGAGGAGCTTTTCATTAAGGTGCAGGATATGTCTCCGTATGCCTGGTTAGTTAACCCTACTTGACATATTCTATCAAAAATAGTAAACTATACTTTACTATGCTCGAGGAATTATTTGAAACTCAGGCTGAGATATGCCGTCCAGTAGACCTTTCCTTTAAGAGATACCTCTACAGGGAAATCAACTGGAAAAACCGCCTTATTGTTATTACAGGCTCAAGAGGTGTGGGCAAGACTACACTCATGCTTCAGTATTACAGAGAAAACTTTTCAACACCTGAGGAATGTCTCTATATATCTGCTGATAGTATAGTAGTTTCAGGTATAGGGATTTACAACATTGCAAGAGAGTTCTATCATAACGGCGGAAGAACCCTGATGATAGACGAGATTCATAAATATGAAAACTGGTCGGGTGAGATCAAGAACATATACGACAGTTTTCCATCTCTGAGCCTTATTGTATCGGGCAGTTCTACACTTGACATAATAAAGGGGCAGTATGACCTTTCAAGAAGGGCGGTAACCTATGTGCTGAGGGGATTGTCTTTCCGGGAGTTTATAAATCTGTCTACAGGAGCAGAACTCAGGCCATACAGATTGAATAGGATTCTGAAGGAGCACAACAGTATTGCTCTGGAAGTAAAAGAGCAGGTTGAAGCGAGGGGGAGAAAGATACTTGGTCTTTTCAGAGAGTATCTGAAGCGTGGATATTACCCTTATTTTACAGAAGGCAGAAACGAATATCACATGAAACTGGGCAATGCCCTTGAGAAGGTGATCTATGAAGACATCCCATCTGTGTTTGGAATAAAACCCTCCTATGTTGTCAATCTCAAGAAACTGATTTATCTGGTTGCCACATCTGCTCCTTTCAAGCCGAATATTGCCAGAATTTCATCAGGTCTTGGGGTGTCGAAGGAATACATATACAATTACATGGATTATCTTGAGAAGGCTGGTATATTTATGTTTCTTCATTCACCAGTAAAGGGATTCAAACTTGTAAGGAAGCCCGAAAAGGTATACTTAGAAAACACAAATCTATATTATGCTATTGAACGGATCAAACGGCTGAGCGTAGATAAAGGTGCCCTGCGAGAAACTTTTGTACTGAACCAGTTGAAAGGTGGACACAATGTCTATAGCCATGACCGTGCAGATATGCTTGTGGATGGGAGTATAGTTTTAGAGATAGGGGGCAGGTCTAAAAGAACAGGCATCGGTAGCGGGAAAAACCAGTTTGTCCTCAGTGATAATATAGAAACAGGCTACTCTGACAGGATACCTCTTTATTTGATGGGGTTTCTGTATTGATTAAAGTTCCATATTCACACATTAATTATAACAGGGCTGCTTGAAGACAATAACTCCTTAACTTTCTGTGCACTTTTTTTCACCTTTCAGATATGCCAGGACTGCGTAAAAGTCAAGCAGTATTTTTTCTTTCACGCTTTTTTCCTCTTTACGGTCTTTCAAAAGTGCTTTAGTAAGAGATGGGCCTTTTTTAAAAATTCCATAGAAATATTCTGCCGGGTTTTCCTTTAACGGCTCTATAAGAATAAGGTTTCCTTCTACTCTCAAAATGACCTTCTGTTTTGCTTTTAGTCCAAGAGAATCTCTTACATGTTTTAGGAATAACCAACTGCCCTTTTGATGATATAGTTACAACAGCCACTGTCTTACCTCAAGTTTTATGTTCTTACTCTCACAAAAGTAGTGTAAATGATCGGATTTATCAATTCTGAGGAAACAATACCCTTTCGTGTAGATTATTTTTGAGGAAGCTCGGGGACTTGACAATTGCTAACGAAATTGAGTAAATTTACTCAAAATACTGAGTAAATTGTAATACAATGTATAAACGTCCTGTTTACAAAATTCTTCTAAAAAGGATTTCTGAACCAAGAAGGTTTATCCAGGTGCTTGCTGGACCAAGGCAAACTGGAAAGACCACCCTTGCAATGCAACTGATTGATGCCCTTAATATACCAAGCCATTATGCTACTGCTGATGAGCCTGCATTGAAAGACCTTGTGTGGATAGAGCAGCAATGGGAAACTATCAGGGCAAGGTTGAAGAACACAGGCCGTAAAAAGGCACTTCTGGTTCTTGATGAAATACAGAAGATAAAGGGATGGTCAGAGACGGTAAAGAGACTCTGGGATGAAGACACCAGAGCACGCAGACCTATCCATGTAGTGCTTCTGGGGTCATCACCATTGCTTGTTCAGAGAGGACTGAGTGAGAGTCTTGCCGGCAGGTTTGAAACCATTCCTGTTACTCACTGGTCCTATAAGGAGATGAGAGATGCCTTTGGCTGGAATGTTAATCAATACATCTTCTACGGGGGGTATCCAGGCGCAGCCACACTTATTGACGACCCCGAACGCTGGCGCCGATATATAAGAGACTCCCTGATAGAGCCAGCTATCTCAAGAGACATCCTACTTATGCAGAGGGTGGATAAACCTGCTCTTCTCAGACGGCTCTTTGAACTAAGCTGTATATACTCATGTCAGGTGCTTTCTTACCAGAAGATGCTCGGACAGCTTCAGGACGCGGGTAACACTACTACTCTTGCTCATTATCTGGATCTGCTTAAAGGAGCAGGTCTTGTTATGGGGTTGCAGAAGTATGCCGGGCAGTATGTAAGACAGAGGGCTTCAAGCCCAAAACTACTTGTCCTGAACACCGCCCTGATGACAGGACTTTCAGACCTTACCTTTAAAGAGGCAATGGAGGACTCAGAGCATTGGGGAAGAGTGGTAGAGTCTGCAATTGGGGCGGCACTTGCCAATGGGATTGCAGGAACAGATATTGAACTTTTTTACTGGTCAAGCAGAAACCGGGAAGTGGACTTTGTGCTGAAAAAAGGTCGCGCTCTTATCGCAATAGAGGTAAAGAGTGGAAGAAAAAAGGGCACTCTGCCTGGAATGGAGGCATTTTCAAAAGAGTTCAGGGTCAGCAGAAAACTTCTTGTTGGAGGCGGAGGGATAGACATTGAGGAGTTTCTACTTACACCTGTAGAAGACTGGGTTGATTAACCCAGAAAGAAGTTGCAATTTCTCCTGGTTCTGTAGTAGAATTTATAAAAATAGAGGCTAATGGAGGGTATAGATGCCTGGAGGCGGATTAGAGCCTAAGGATATACAAAATGCAGCCTCAGTCTTTAGCACCACAAAAAGGCAACTTTTTCTATTACTTTTCATTGCTTTTCTGTTAGCAGTTCTCCAGCCTCTCGCTAATTACATTCCAGTTGCGGAAAGATATTCTCAGGCAGAAGCAGGGGAAAAGAAGAATCAGGATATTTATAGAGATGTAATTGAGTATTACAGAGACGGAACATACAAAAGAATAGATGACATGCACATACAATACAAAGGAAAAGTTTACGACAACTTCTGGAAGATGGTTAAAGACGCGAAAACACCGGAAGAAAGAAAAGAATTGTTAATGCACCCACCTTATGTAAAGACGAATATGAAGTTTTTTGTTATGCCTAAGGAGATGAAGGGGAAACCAGAGATCAGAAAGACAATTGGTTTAGTCGAGAATCCTAAAACCGAAGAAGAGATTATTGAAGCGGATTATTATCCTAATGTTTTCGGTGTTGTATTTATAAAAGAAAAGTATGAAGATTTTGAGAATAGAGTCAACCCTACTCGATTAATGATTTGTGTACGAGAACCTCCAGCAATGCTATTTAATATTTATTTTTTAAACGAGAATGATCCTTTCAAATTCGTAGAGAAGTTTGGTCTGTCTTCAAAAACATACATTATCGGAGATAAAAATGGAGATGGGATAGCAGAAACAAAAGAAAGAGTATAAGCCACACCACCTCTAATGATTAGGCCAGCCTATATTCTTATTTATTACATGTTCCATTATTACTCCGCCGACACCAACAGCAAGAGGGGTTGCTATACCTTCTGATGCTATGCTTATAGCCACCTGAGTGGCAAAGATTGTCCATTTGGCAGCTTCTGCCCAGATATGAGGACCTTCGTAGCAGAAATTCGGTTTCTTGGTTTCGTCCATTTTAACATCTATAATTATGGCATTTGTGTCAAAGGTTGATTCTTCGAAAAAAGGTATCAACTCTTTTATTTTATCCCAATTTCCCGGCTGGATGCACTCTTTAACAGCAACTGCATTTGAATCAAGATAAGGAAATCCATTAGAATTCTTTATTGT
>JALUAR010000090.1 GCA_027050975.1 Thermodesulfovibrio sp. | reverse complement strand
GAGAAAAGAGGGAATAATAAACGCCCTGAAGAAAAAGAAAGAGGATAAAAAGGCAGAAGAATATTTAAAGAAACTCCGCAAAATGGCCGATATAAAAATTAATGAGGAGTTGTTGTCCGAGATCAAAAAGGCCATTGAGGAAGGGAAAGTCAAGGAATTAGAAAAGGACAAGAGAACATTGGTTACAATTACCAGAAAAGGCAGTAAAGAGTTAGAGACAGCAAGTTTAAGTGTAGGAGACTTTATTGTCCTGACAAAAATGGGTGCCAGAAAGGATTACGAAAGATTGATAAACCGCTGGATAGACACTAAGCTGGTAGATCTTGAGGCTTTAAGTCGCCATTATGACGAAAGGAATCCCCTGAAGCAAAAGATACAGAGATATAAGGATCAGCTTCTAAAGAGGGTATTTATCGGTACTGTTATTCTTCCGAAGGTGAAGGTTACAGAAGATGGTTTGAAAAAATACTATGAAGAGCATAAAGACAGATACAAAACCCCTGTGGTTTACAGAATTCAGCAGATTACAGTCAAGAGCAAAGAAGAGGCAGACCGGATTTATAAGGAGGTCAAGGCTGGTGCGGACTTTGCATGGCTTGCAAAGAGGATTTCCGTTGACTCCTATGCTGGCATAAATGGTCAGGTGGGATGGAAAACAAAATCTCAGATGCCGGCTCAGTTGCAGAAGCTTATTGATGATATGAAGATAGGAGATATTACAGAGCCAATCAAAACAGGTGATCTTTACAGGCTGATAAGGTTGGAAGACAAGAGGGAAGGAAAGGTAAAGCCCTTTAAGGCTGTTAAGAAGCAGGTTAACAGGGATTATTTTGACAGTCAGGTGGAAAAGATTCTTAAAGAGTATGTTGATGCCCTTAAGAAGGATGCAGAAATAATCATTTATGAGGATAAAGTAAAAGAGATTGAGGCCAGATTCAAACAATGAAATTCCTTGAATAAAAAGATATTATTAGTATAAAATCAAAACAATGGTAAAAAAACACAAAAATAAGACAGTTCCATTTAATAACCTGATAATAATTCTGCTTGCCATCGCACTCCTTTCACTCATTATATCCTGTGTCCCCGAACAAAAAAAGAGAAGGGTCAGAAGAGGGTTCGCTCCCAAACCATGTCTGGACTGCCATAAGGAGAAGAATGCTGAATATCAGAAGAGATACGTTCATACACCAATGGCAAATAAAAACTGTGAGGCCTGTCATCGTCGTCACGGAAAGCTTGCAATAAAATCCTTTGTGGAGAGAGAGGAGAAGAAGCTCTGCTTCAGGTGTCATCAGGCCATGTCTTCAAAAATGGAGAAACTTTCCAATGTTCATACAATCATACAGAAAGGTAAATGTATAGACTGCCACGACCCCCATGCCTCAAACAATCCTTCTCTTCGTAAGGATATGAGTAACGCCCTTTGTTATAAATGTCATGAAAAGGCTCAATTTGAGAAAGCAAACAGGCATAAACCGGTTGAGGACAGCTGTCTGACATGCCATGACCCACACGGCTCGCAGTATGATTTTAATCTTAAAAAGGAAGAGATTAAGCTGTGTCAGTCATGTCATGATTACAATGACAAGGGCTTTGTATCTGCTCACGAGGGATACCCTGTGCAGGAGGGTAAATGCTCCAGCTGTCATGACCCACATGGTTCAAAGGAGATCAAACTTCTCAGGGAGTCAACTCACAAGCCTCTGAAGGAACGCAAATGTAGTGAGTGCCACAATAAGCCTACGGATCTGAATCCATTGGATTTGGTTGAAGGGGTTGAAACCTTATGTTACAGGTGTCATGAAAGGGAAAAAGAGGGCTTCGCCACCTCGTATGTCCATCCTCCTGTTAAGAGTGGAGAATGTCTTAGCTGCCATGATCCTCATGCCTCGGATTATGCTCGAATTACAAAACAGAAAACGAATGACCTGTGTCTGACCTGCCATAAAGAAAGTCCGAAACTGAAAGTTAATTTTCCTCATGCTCCCATTAAGGATGAGAAGGGATGTATATCATGTCACAATCCGCATGCCTCGGACTTTCCTTTTTACTTAACGGCAGACAAAAACGAGATCTGTTTCAATTGTCATGAAAATACAAAAAAAGAGGAGACCCAAAAATATCAGCATGCTCCCTTTGCAAACATTGAGTGTACCAGCTGCCATAACCCCCACGGTACAAACTATCCCGGCATTACCAGGGAGCCTCTTTCAAAGCTCTGTTACTCTTGCCATAAGGATGCAGAAGACAGGTTCTTTAATACCTATATCCATCAGCCAGTGAAAGACAAAAAATGTCTGCTCTGTCACAAACCTCACTCTTCGGACAATGAAGGTCTTCTAAGCGAGAAATACAGCGATGTATGCTTTAAATGTCACAAAACCATGATGCTTGATATTGGAGAAACTGTTCATCCCCCATTTAAAGAGAGGGATTGCAGAATCTGTCATGATCCCCATGCCAGCAAATACAAGGCATTGACTCCGGAGCCTGTAAGTGATATCTGCTTCAAATGCCACAAGAGAATGTTGGCAGATGTGGAAACGAAACCAATCCTTCATCTTCCTGTTGAGGAGGGAGACTGCGGTGCATGTCATGATCCTCATGGCTCAAAGCTTGAGAAGCTTTTACCTCAGAGACCTGAGGCTTTGTGCCTGTCCTGTCATCAAAAGGCAATATCTCCTGATGCTAAATACGGGCATTTAGGTAAAGAGGGTGTGAATTGTCTTAATTGTCACTCTTCTCATTATGGGGAGAAGACATACCTGCTGACAGACAGTGATCCTCAGATATGCAGACAGTGTCATTCATCAGATACAGAAAGTCTCATGAATGCCCATAAAGAGCCGCTGTCGGAGATTAAAAACTGTCTGAGCTGTCATCAGCCCCATGCTTCGGATACCAAAGGTGTAATCAGGGATAACAGACACGAGCCATTTATAAAAGGCGATTGTCTGGCATGTCACAAGTAATTTAATGGAGGATCAGAAAGGTCCATGAAGGGATTAAAGACTGTTTTCATAATGATTTTTATGGCAGGGTTGTATATTCCCCTGTTATACGGAAATGTACAGGCGAAGTTTGAGTTAAAGGCAAAGGAGTCTACGATCTGCTTCCAGTGCCATCAGGACATAAAAGATGGGCTTTCCAGTAAACACGTGCACCAGCCCTTCAGGCAGGGTAAATGCACGGCATGTCATGAGGTGCATGCAAGTAAACACAAGGGGTTAATAAAAAGTGAGATTAACAACTTATGCTTGAGATGTCATGAAGATCTTAAACGAAAGATGCAGACCGAGAAGGTTCACGGTGCATTAAGAGGTGGCATATGTACTGATTGTCACCTGCCACATAGTGGGGAAAATAATGCCCTTCTTGTAAAGCCAGAGAAGGAGATTTGCTTCAAGTGTCATAAGTCTTTAAAGGAGTTTGCAAATAAGAGTTATAAACATCAGCCTTTTGATACTGGTAGTTGTTCTTCCTGTCATAATGCACATGTAGCAAAGGAGGATAATCTTCTGAGTGCTCCTTCCGGGCAACTCTGTCAGCAGTGTCATGCTCCCGGATGTAATGTCGGGGGTGTCTCGATAACGAAGTATACATCTCAGATGGAATGTGTAAGTTGTCATACCGGACACAATACAAATATAAAGGGGTTACTTGGCCCATTTGGACATCCGGCATTTCTGGACAAGCAGTGTATTCAGTGCCACGAGCCCTTTGTTGAAGGGAAAAGGGTTACAACAAAAGAAAGTGGTATGAATTTATGTTTTACCTGTCATGACAAGAAAACAGGAAACTATAATGAAGAGGATGTTCATCTTACTTTCAAAGACAATCCCTGTACCCTGTGCCATGACTATCATGCATCAAACAAAAAGAATCTGACGGTTAACGAAAAATCACTATGTATAACCTGTCATGAGGATGTTAATCAGGGAATCAATCATATGGTAAAGAGGTTTAAAGATGTGAACTGCAAGCCGGTAAAGGAGAGAGAGTGTCTGAAGTGTCACGCTCCTGTTCATGCCAAAAGCCCCTATTTCTTCAAAGAAGACTCTGATGTGATCAAGACATGTGCCACATGCCATGAGAGAGAACACAAAATAGCCCATCCGTTAGGCAATGGAGTAACTGATCCGAGGGACGGTTCCACAATAACATGTAAGACCTGCCATAGTATGCACTTTGCAAAGGCAGAGTTCCTGCTCCGTTTTGACAGAAACAGAGAGCTCTGTATTCAGTGTCATAAAATGCCATAATTTGTGTAATCATTGTAATAGATTTTCGGTTTGATGCGATAAGTCTGTTTTATTTATCGATATGGGAGATTGGTACACTATTTGCTTATTTATTTAATATGAGAGCTACAAAAGCAAAAGGGTTTATATTGGTTTTGCTTATTGCTACGGCCGCCTGTCTTATTCGGCCTGCATCCGGAAAGATTCCTGACTCGATACCATGTAGCAACTGTCATACGATGCATTACAGTCAGGACGGTGCCCAACCATCGAACTGGGGTTCATCCGGACCATATGATTTGCTTCTTACGAATGATTGTCTTGGCTGTCACAGCAGCTCCACATCACTTACAATTGTAAATAGTACCCCTATTGTTAACAATAGTGTTGCCCCTACCTCTCCGCTTGCCGGTGGAAACTTCTACTATATTAATATTAGCGATGCCAACGGGCATAACGTGATTGAGCTTGGCAACCCTGATGATACCTTAACCGCACCTCCCGGTGAGTTTCACTCCGGGCAGATAGGCCAGGATGAGCTTACCTGTGCTGGCAATAACGGGTGTCATGGAATAAGAAATTTTAGTGAAAGTGTAGGAGCTATCTCGATGAAGGGATCTCACCATAGAAACCTGACCGGTCAGCTTGATGTGGCAGACCAGCTGTGGAACAGTTACAGACTGCTTAATGGTGTGAAGGGGTACGAGGCTGCAGACTGGAAAAACCTTGATTCAAACAATCATAACGAGTATTTCGGAAGCACAAGCCCTCTTGATACAAGTACATGTAGCGCGTGTCATGCCGGCGGGTCCATTGGAGTAAAGCCATCAAACCAAACAATCAGCGGTTTTTGCGCAACCTGTCACGGAAACTTCCATGCCCTGAGTGCTATAGGTAATGATACTTCATCTCCTTTTACAAGACATCCAACAGATGTGCTGTTGCCTGCTACCGGAGATTTTGTCTCTTATACTGTCTACAATGTTACAGCGCCTGTTGCGAGGACCACTGTGCCTACCTCACCGAGTGCTTCTGTTAGTCCTGGCTCGGATGTGGTTATGTGTCTTTCCTGTCATATGGCTCATGCATCACCATACTATAAGATGCTCAGGTGGGATTATAAAGGGTGGCCGGCAAATGGGCAGACAAATGGCTGTAATGTCTGCCATAGTAGCAAGAACTAAAGGTGCTTAGGAGCGTAGTGATGAAAATAAAGCGAGGCATAATATTACTTACTGTCATGGTTGTGGGAATAATGCTTTACGTTTACTCTGTAAATGCAGGTTTGTTTATTAACTCCTCCCATGGAAACAGTACTTATGGTGTGTACCGTACAAGTATTGCGAACAAGGGCTATTCCAGGGGCAATTGCACACACTGCCATGAGCAACATGCAAGCATTGATAACGCTGAACCCGATCCTGCTTCGGGAAGTCCTTCTAATTATGCCCTCTTTTACGATAACTACATTAACCAGACTGATGGTGTCTGTCTTCAGTGTCATACAGAGGTTGGTTCTTATCAGCAGGGCGGTCTGGTTAACAGAAGTTACAGCTATCGTGCTGGTGGATGGACTAATGACACCCTCAATGATATTGAAGAGGCGTTTACCTTCTCATCCACCTCCACTCCGCCCGGGACATCGCATCATCTTGATGACATCAGAACCTTTATAACCGGTAAATGGGGATATACTGCCGACTCGAACCCCTGTGTAGCCTGTCATAATCCACATGCTGCCACAGGAGATCCTGCAAATGCTCCCAATAGTCCAAAGAGTGCCGCAAATAGGGGTTATCCTATCTCGAGACCTTCAATGCATAGTAAAGATTCCAACGCGTGGGGTGTGTGGGGGGATGCTGTAAATGAGAAGATGAACAGCTATACCGCTAATTATCAGGCTCCGTATAGATATAACTCTACAACCTCATACGAACCCGACGGCTCTACTGTACAGGACGGTTCAAATCTTACAGATTTCGTTTCATTTTGTACGGATTGTCATAACACCACATATAATAGTATATACAGCACTCCACTGGGCAGAAATCTCAGAACAATTGACTGGGCAAATGAAAAACACGGTCAGGGGGCACCCGATAGATCTCTAAGCCGTGATGCTCCTTATGGTAATTCCACTGGCTTGGTACTTTCATGCACCGATTGTCACGAGCCTCACGGTTCCACAAATCAGGTGTTAATAAGGCCAGAGGTAAACGGAGGCACGTTGTCCGGTACAATAACTACAATTTACTCTCCAGACACCCCGACCACCCGTCCTTTTACCGACTCAAACAAAGAGATTGGTTATCTCTGCCAGAGATGTCATATGGATGATTATGACTATAATACAAGTTGTCAGCCAAACAGATGGTATTACGCTCATCATGCTACCTCAAACAACCCTTACACTGCCTGGCGTTGCTGGAACTGCCATCCAAGCGGAGGAGGTCCTCCTAGTTGTAATACCGATGTTGCAGCAATTAACTGTAATACCTGCCACTTTCACGGTGCCACCATCTCAAGTACAAACAACGGTACCGTGAGGGGGTTTTGAGATAACTTTACAATGTCTCTTGCCGAAAGCCCTGACACCGCAACCCCAAAAAGTCGATAGACTTTTCGAGGCAGAAGTCCGACCTTTTGTCAGGGTGCTTGACATAAGCAAACGCGCTTTTAAAAACCACAACATTTCAATTCCTGTATTTTCCCTTTCCTGATGGTATAAAACTTGCATTACTATCTACCAAACAATGCTTTTATTGCATATTCAAAGATGTTTTTATTAAGTATTTCTCAATTTTCTGGTGAGTGAAATTACACAGTTTGTGAGAAATAACACAAAGATTGAAGTGATTGAAAATTTCTTAAAAGGAGGCAATAGAGCCATGAAGGGGAAACTAAAGAAGGAGGCATTGAAGATAAGAGCAATCATAACGATATTTATCGTTGTTTTGTTTGCTTTTGGCATTCATCAGGGTGCAGAATGTGCAACCCCTGTGGACGGATATATATATCTTGGAAAGATAAGCGTAAAAATCGAGATACCCGACAGGCTTGCCATTGATGAATCAGGTAATTTGTATGTTATTGATGCCCGTGAACATAAAATAAGAATATTCGACTGGAAGGGTAACTTCTCTAAAGAGATTAAATATAAAAATGCATCTGCAGTTGCCGTAGCACCGGGAGGGAGACTATATTTAGGAGCTAATGGCTCATCACCCTCTGTGGCTATTTATGAAGGGGGGAAGATTATCGGCTACCTGGGTGCTGGTCCTGGAGAGTTTGGCTCTGTAAATGATATAGCAGTTGATAAGGCTACCGGGGATGTATATGTAGTTAATAGTATAGGGAATAAAGTTAGTGTATATTCTTCAGCTGGTGTACATCTCAGAGATATAACCGGGCTTTATCTGCCAGTGGCAGTTGATGTGGCAGGGGGAGAGGTTTATGTTATAGATTCACCTGTCATTAATGACCCAACGGGAACAACTACCACAGGAGCAAGGGTCTCTGTATACGATACATACGGTAACCTGTTAAGAAGATTTGATGATGCTCTTGCAAGCGGCGGACACATGGTCAGACCCCAGGATATAACAGTTGATCATAACGGCTATATCCTGATTCCCGAGGCTATTTCCCAGGCGGTTCTGGTTTATGATGGTAGCGGTCTCTATATCGGAGAGATAAAGGATGCCTCCGAGACTTTGAAGATTCCCAGGTCAGCTGTGATCGGACCGGATAAGAGACTTTTTGTCTCCTCAAACATGACGAAAAGCATTCTGGTATTCGGCCTTGCTGGTTACACCTATATGGATGTAACTCCTCTTCAGTTGAGCTTCAGGGCTCAGGGAGATGTTGCTCCTTCACCTCAGGGCATTAACATTACTAATACTGGCGTTGGAATCCTGAACTATACTGTAGCAGCATCAGCAGGCTGGATTCAGCTTTCTGCTACCTCGGGAGTATTAAATCCAGGGGCTTCAAGTAGTATTGATGTTGGAATAAATCCCGCTGGACTTGCACCGGGTACTTATAACGGTAATGTCACCATAACCTCCGATGCCGGAATAACCGAGACTGTTTCGGTGCAGTTAGAAGTTCTTCCGAAGCCTACACTTGCCGTAAGTCCTGTTTCCCTGAGTTTTACAGCTCCGGCCGGTGGAGCGAATCCAGCATCCCAGGCATTAATCATTGAAATCAAGAACGATATTAACGGCATCATTAACTGGACAGCAACAGCAGACAGCGGATGGCTGAGTATCTCCCCTGGTGCTGGTGCAGGTGTCTCAATAACTCAGGCCCTGGTGAGTGTGAATATATCGGGTCTTGCGGCCGGAACTTACAATGGAAATATAGTAGTTAATGCTCCGGGAACATCTACCGGACAGGTTACTGTTCCTGTAACACTGGACATTTATGCAACCGGAGTGATACATGTAACCACCAATCTGGACGAAGCAACATTTACTATCACCGGTCCGGTGAACTACCAGGGTAGTGGAAAGGATTGGACCGTAAACAATGTGCCTGATGGTACCTATACAATAACCTATTCAGACGTTTCAGGCTACATCACTCCGCCTTCTGAGACAAAGACCATTACTGGCGGAGGAATATTAGAGTTTAACGGCCGGTATGAGCAGCAACAGGCCATGACTGAGTACATAGTGGTTACAAGGGAAAAAGATAAACATAACCCTACTGTCATCAGAATTTTTGATGGCGATGGAAATCTGATGAAAGAGTTTGAGGCATTCCCAGGGGAAAAGGGAGGAATTGATACTGTTGTGGCTGATGTGGATGGTGATGGCTCTAACGAGATTATAGCAGGTCTACTGAAGAAAGGTTCTTTGGTCGGAATCTTCAGGCCTGATGGTGCGGAGGTAACGAAGTTTGAAGCTTTTGACGATAAAGATGGTGTAATGGTTGCTGCAGGTGACCTTAACGGAGATGGAATAGATGAGATTATAGTTGCCGGTGAGGAAGACCAGGAAAAGATAAGGATCTTTGAATATGCAGGTGGTAGTGTGAGTGTTATTGCAGAGTTTGAGACGGATAATAAAGAGGATAGTTCGATTGCATCGGGTGATGTTGATGGTGACGGTATTGTCGAGATAGTTACCCTGGCAGACGACGGAAAGAAAATAAAGGTTTGGAAGTTAAACGAAGCAAACAAAGTTAGGCTAATTAATGAGATAAAGTTGAATGAAGATGGTGAGGATTTCGAGATAGAAGATATTAAGGATTTGGCTGTGGCAGACTCAAATAATGAGGGAAGCAAAGACATTGTTCTGGTAGCATCCAAAAAGGTGCTTATACTGAATGGTGCCGGAGAAATCTTAAATATTATAAACGTATCAAAAGATGCCAGGACTGTAGCAGTAGGCGATGTTAACGATGATGGTATAAAGGAAGTGGTGGTAGGGAAAAAGCACGGTTCCGTAGAGGTGTATACTCTCGAAGGGGTAGAGGTGCTGATTTTCCAGGCTGTTGATACAAAGGGTAATGTTAGAGTAAGTACAGGTTATTTAGGATTATAAAAGGGGGATAGTTATGAGAAAGGTATTGATACTGAGTGGAATAATTATTTTGATTATGGCATCAGTGGGGTTTGCTCTTGATGGCCCGCACAATGAATCAAATGATATCTCCTGTTTTGACTGCCACCTGGGAGGGCAATCTGCTGTTGATCCCAATGTGGTATGTTTGCAATGTCACACAAGCAGTACCGGACCTTACAACAAGACAAGTGCCCCCCTTGTACAGACCCATTCAAGTGCCACAACCAGTACAAAGTACGGCACTTGGGAGAAAAAATGTACTGACTGTCATTACTTCCACTTCTTTAATCAGCATTATACCTGGGGCAGTGCAACCTATCTGGTAACAGGTACTATAAGTTCGATAACGGACAATGGAAACGGTACCATAACATTTGGTTATACCAATCTCACAGTGAACAATGCTAACTGGACAGACCCGGCCACCTGGGGACAGAAACGCGGCTCAGAACGTGGTCTTATTATGCTGCCCAATACAAGGGATGTCTCCTTCGGATTTGAGGTTCTGAGTGCAACCTCTACTCAGATAACCGTTAAAGGTTCAACCGCTCCTTTTTCCAGGAGAATGCGTGTGGGCGATACCTTTGCACTAATATATGGACAGGCAATAAATGCATATATTCCTAACTGGACGCAGGCAAAGGTGAAATTCTTTGATAAAACCGGTGAGAACAGTTTTGCTCAAAATGATGCCCTTGCCGGAGATATAGACGGAGATGGCAACCCTGACGATAGCACTCCAACTGGTATCTGTCAGGTATGTCATACGCAGACACAGCATTGGAGAAGTGACGGTTCAAAGGCTGCAATAGGGGTTCACTCCAGTCAGAACGGAACGGATTGTATGTCCTGTCATTCGCATGGAGACGGATTCAATCCTGCAGGTGCTTGTGATAGCTGTCACGGATATCCTCCTATTACGGCATCTTTGGGGGGACCTGATGGACTTGTCAATAGCCCGGATGTAACAGGTTCGCAAACAGCTGGAGCCCACCAAAAACATGCAACATCAACCGGTCTCAATTATGCCTGTACAACCTGTCATACAGGTTACAGCATGCCCGAAACTCCGGAGACAATTGATATCGGGTTCAACATATTTACTTATGGCGGTACGAATACAAAATACAACGGTCAGTCTTCTGTAACAGGCGGTTACAGAGGTAACAACGGAACCACGGTAACAAACACAGGAGCGGCAGGATCTGGTAATCTGAACTGCTCCAATATTTATTGTCACAGCATTGTTCAGAGTAACGGTGGAGGTGCATTAACCCCGGACACAGCTGATTATGCAACACCGGTTTGGGATGATCCCAACTCTGTACAGTGCGGTTCCTGTCATAAAGCAGACGGAGTTCAGGGTAACGCCACCTTAATGGACAGCGGAAGCCATACAGCCCATGTGAGCGCTCCTCTTAGCAAAGGATGCAACGAGTGTCATAATGGCTTTGGTTCTGGCTCCTCACAGCATGTAAACAATGAGATAAACATGGCATTCCAGACGGATCCATTTAGCAATACAGGTTCATATAGTCAATCACCAAACACACCTGGCAATGGTTATGGCTCATGCTCAAACATCTACTGTCACAGTATCGTACAGACCTCGACAGGAGGTGCCCTTACAGCAAATACTGCCGACTATAAGAATCCTTCCTGGGGTGGAACGGTTCAGTGTGGTGACTGCCATGCAGCCGACGGTACGCAGGGTACAGGTACCATAATGTCCTCAGGCAGTCATACAAAGCACGCCTCAACATACGGGTTTGCCTGTTCAGTCTGTCACAACGGAGCAGGCTCTGCCACAGCAAAGCATGCAGACAAGAATATTGATGTAATAATAAGCTCGACCTACGGCGCCTCGGCGTCTTACTCACAGATGCCAACCAATACTCCCGGTAACGGTTTTGGTTCCTGTTCAAATGTTTACTGCCATAGTAATGGTAAGGTGAATGATACAGGCTCTACAGTGGGACAGTATGCAACTCCGAACTGGGGTACGGACAATGGCACACTTACATGTAAGTCCTGCCATGGTACGAGCGGGACAAGCCAGGTAGGTGAACCTGACTATGCCAATGCAGGTGCCGGTGCTGTGGATGCAAACAGCCATTCTACTCATATCAGTTCGCTTGGAGCAGATACCACATCATGTAATAAGTGTCATTCCCAGACAGTAGATGCCGCTGGTAATCTGGACATTGTCGGCGGTAAGCATGTCAATACATTAAAAGATGTGGTCTTTGCTGACGGGGGTACATATACGGCAGGCACAAAGAGTTGTTCATCCACTTACTGTCATGGAACAGGTACTCCTCAGTGGGGTGGCACTGTAGCATGCGGAGACTGTCATGATGTAAATAATTCCCTTGCAGGACGTCACTCTACGCATTATGCATCGGCTACGAATGCCACAACCACTGACAGGACAACTGCAGCAAACAACTCGACAACTGCTAATTATGTATTCAGCTGCGCAGTCTGTCACAATGGCGTAAGCCATGCCGGTGGAAAGGCTGGCACCAATCAGGTGGCAGAGGTTGCCTTTGATGCAACAGTGGCAGGCGGTGGAACCTACACAGCAGGTACCAATGTATTTACTGACCAGGGTAGCAATGGCACAGGCGACTTCCAGTATACAGACGGAACATGTTCTTCCGTGTACTGCCACAGCGATGGTAACGGTGGTACACCTAATGTGTCTGTGAACTGGGCTATGGCTCAGGGCAGCCTTGACTGTGCTGGATGTCATAACTATACTGCAGCATCAGGAACACCGATGGCTTCGGGCAAGCACTCAGCACACGTCGGTACAGCAACAACACCAAAGTATGCATTTAACTGTTCAAAGTGTCATAATGCAACCACAACGGACGGTGTAACCATAGCAGACAAAACAATGCACGTAAACCACACAAAGGATGTGGCTTTTGATACACTCAATTCTGCCGGTACATTTGATAGTGGAACAAAGGCATGTTCTTCTCTGTACTGCCACAGTGATGGTAACGGAGGAGCACCGAATGTGTCGGTTGATTGGGCAACGGCAACACTGCCAACAGACTGTACCGGTTGTCATAACAACAATGCCGCAGCAACACCGAACACAATGGCATCAGGAAGCCATACAGCCCATATAAATAAAGGTACAATAATGGCTAATAAGACATGTGATACATGTCATACCTCTACAGTGTCAGGTGACAGGACAATCGTTGATTATGTATTACATGTAAACGGAACAAAGGATGTAACCATTAACGCAACATACGACGGCGATGCCTCTCCGGGTAATAACTATGCAAGCGGACAGTGTTCTGATCTCTACTGTCACAGTAAAGGTACATCACTGACCGGACCATACACTGCACCTAACACTGCCGTGACATGGGGTGTGACAACAAACCTCAGTTGTTCTGACTGTCATGACGGGCCTCCAACAGGTCCTTCATACACGAATGGTACGCCTAAGGCGAACAGCCATGCCAAACATACCGGTGCCCCCTGGAACTTCGGTTGTGTAAAATGCCATGACTCCACTGTTGATGCAACAAATGCCATTGCAACACCTGCAAACCACCTGAACAAGACCTATGATGTGAGCGGTGCTGATATTGGATCATATACCTACAACGCATCAGGCGGAACCTGTTCAACCATCGCCTGCCACGGTGGCAACAATGCACAGTGGGGTGCAACCCTTTCATGTGCTGACTGCCATGTTGGCACGGGTGATGTTGATGACTACACATTTAACAATGGTACCACAGCAAGGCTGGATTCCACAGAGTGGACATCCACAGGTCATGGTTTGGCTGCCACAGGAACCTATAATGTATCGGGTAATTCCGGTGCTGGACTGACCTGTGAGTACTGCCATGATAATACAGTTGCACATGGAACTGCTACCAATCCATTCCGCCTTGCCAACTACAATGTGGGTGGAAATGGCTGGAATGATGTCTGCTTCGTCTGTCACCAGACAGGCTCAGCCGGTTATGACCCTGACGGCGCAGGCCCACTTGCACTGAAGAACTCAACACTCAAGATAGACAAATACCATTATGGTGCAAAACATGGCGCAACCAATGACGGCGGCTCACTCTGCTTTGACTGTCATGATCCTCATGGTGACAGCAACATCTACATGGTGCATGCAAGTGTGACCAAAGACAAGGCGGATGCCTATGGAACACCTGCTTCAACAGCCTCACCAGTGTTTACGAACAATGCTACAGGAACAGATTATGCGAAGTCCAGTGCTCCGTATGATGGCGTGTGTAATGTCTGTCATGCAAGTACAAGCCACTATACCGCAACCAGTGGTGATGGTCATAACAGTGGGTCCAGGTGTACCACATGTCACAGCCACAGTGGTGATACTGTAATCAACGGTGAAGCCTTTAAGCCAAGTGGTGATTGTAATACCTGTCATGGTTATCCTCCAACACCTGGTGATGGATATGCCTACATGGATGGAGTGGGCGAGAGTAAAGGAGCCCATGCTAAACATGTGCAGCACCTGCTCAACCTGACAGGTTACACTCTTGATCCTCAGAACGACCAGTTCGGTGATGCCAAGTGGCAGGCAATCTGTGGTGTGTGCCACTATAATGCAACCCACGAAACAGGTGACAGTGCACCAGCAAATAGACATATAGAGATTGACCCTGCATACCAGTTCGGACCTAATGCTCCTGTGTACAACGGCGTGCCCGGTACATCATCGACAGTGAACTTCAAGTCGTGCTCAAATGTCAGCTGTCACTTCAAAGACTCACCAGGCTGGCAGGATCCTGCAACGGCGGGACAGTAAGGGGGTGAGGAATGAGAGTGAGAACTGAAATGAAAAGGGAGACAACAGGAAGGATGAACAGGATCAGAAAGGCTGACATAAAGACAAACGAGAGGATGCAGGGCACCCCCCCTGCATCCTCCAGCCCGATTAACGCAACAAACGCAATTAACTCAATGAACGCAACAAACCCGATAAACACGATTAACGCAATAAACGCAAAAGAAAGTGAGGTGAGGACGGTCATGGGAGGAATCTTTGGAAGGAGGATTTATAATATTTTAAATCTCAAATCTGCAATCTCAAATCTGAAATTATTAAGGACGGCTCTCATGGCCGTCCTGGTGGTGATGTTTGTGACAGCGTTTGCTGGAAAATCTGAATCTATTCAAAGAGTTAGTTACTGGTCTCCTAATGGTCAACAAACTCTTGGTGGTATTACGACAGATAATATCAATTGTGGCTCTCAACCGACTGCTCCTGTAACTACGCAGAGTTCAGCTACGGAGTGTACTGGAGATAGGGTTACAACAAATGGTACGGGAATGGTTTATCTTTTAATAGATACTACTCAAATTACAATCGATAAGCTTATTACAGGCGTTTCTCATACTGCTATATATGAAGACAGAGCTGGTTGCGATAGTACATTTACCTATGAACTTGGGTATGTAACAGGTGGTACATTTACTTCACTTGGATCTGTTTCAAAGACAATTTTAAGTGTGGATGCAAATAAGACCTCTCATACTGTTGATTTGAGTAGTATTTCTGGAAGAGTTCCAGCAAACTCTTACATTGCTTTCAAACTCACAAGAACAGCAGGTAACTGTCAATGGCGAATTAGGGACACTGTAGCAAAGTATGTATGGGATGAAGTTGATATTACCGGTGATGTGCTTACTGTTTCAGCAAACACACCTATACAAACCGCTTCAGTAAATGAAGGAGCTACAGGTGTACTTATGCAGAGATTTCAGGTAGATGCAACAAACTATGGAGCAGGAGACAACCAACTTGAACTTACTTCTTTAACTATTGAAGATAATGGCACAGCAACAAAATTAACAGCACATATATATATTGATACCGTGGCACAAAATACTCTTCCCCCATCCGCTGTTCTTATTGGATCAACCACTGAATGGTATGGAAGCGTACAAACAATAAACTTAACAGGAGGTACTGTAGCAGATAGAACTATTACTGCTGGAACACCTAAATATATTTATATAGTATATGATATTCCAATGGGTCAAGGTGGTAAAACCATACAGAGTGTTGTAACTAATATTGGTGTAAAATCTCCTGATTTAGGCAGATCTTTTAATTATTCATCTAATTTAATAAATGTTAATACATGTACTGAAACAGCTTCTGTTTCTCTTGATCCTTTACCACATATAATCACAGGGCCTGTAACAGTTACTGTCACACTGGGCGGCACTGGTGGTTCTAACCCGATGTGGTCAACTGACAAAGTTAACTGGTATGCAAGTGGAACCACATATACTCCTCCTGTTACCTCAATGGGCAGAGTATCCTTCTATGCGAAGGCTGATGGAGTGTGTTCTACCGTTTATGACCCAAACAACCCTACTATCAAGAGATATGATACTACGAATGTAGATGCTTACAAAATAGACAGTTGTAGCGACTGCCATTACTATCCACCTGAGGATACCACTACAAGAAACAATCCTGCAGGTGCTGTTGTAGGAGATCATGAGGTGCATTACAATTTTGTTTGTTCAACCTGTCATACAGCACCCGCAACCGAAACAAGTGCTGATTATGGCCATAGGAATGGAAACATCCAGATGGCTACAGGTTCAACAGGTATTAAAGGTGGATTTTATGATAAGAATGCTAATAATGTGTTTGATGCAGGAATAGATGATGTTTTTGCACAGGTTACTAATCCTACAACATCTTCCTGTATTAATGTAAGTTGTCATGGAGGCACTGGCACCACAACACCTCAATGGGGTGTTGGTTCAGAAAAGTGTGCAAACTGCCACTCAAACAGTGTAGATGCAGGGGATGGAGTTCCTACCAGAAGAGCTGTAATTGGGGAGTTTAACGTAAATATTGGACATCTTGCTTATGATGTGGCTACTGCTACAGATGCTACTTTAAGGACTGACTGTAATCAGTGTCACCAGGAACCAAAACTGAATCATGTAAACAACCAACTAGACTCTCCTTTTGAAGGTGTTGTGTTTGGTTCTGAAGATTATTGTTTTAATTGTCACAACCCAACCACTCCTATACCATTTACAGATAACCAGCCAGCTCCTGATACTTATACACCTTGGAAATCAACATTTAATCACAGTGCAGGTGCCACATGTTTTGATTGTCACGGAGATGGTGCTGGCAATGCAAGAGTACATGGAGGTTCAACTGCAGGACTTTTGAAGCAGGCAACACAGTATGATACATGCTTCCAGTGCCACAATGCAACGATTAACAAAACCAATCTTGCAAGTGAGCAGGATATGGATAATAATTTCAATGGTGGAGGAGTCTATCAAAACAACTGGAATACAATCCCTAATATTCAGGCTCAGTTCAGTACAACTAATTATGCTTATCATCCATTATTTGCGACAGGCAAGAATCAACCCGCTGACAATTTGAACAATGACTGGCAGAACAGCAACTACAGGAAAGACGATAATGCACCAGGTGGACCATTTACAGGATTGGATAACAATTTCGTGGATGGCTGGACAGCACAAAGCCTTGTAACCTGTACTGATTGTCATGACAATAATTCAGGTACTGGTGCACGTGGCCCTCACGGCTCAGCACAGCCGTGGATACTGAAGGGAATGGATAAGACAGTTACAGTTACAACAGCTGGCGCTGGAACCATTCAGCCTAATCAGAATGCTGACACAACAAAATCTTATATAGCAGCCAATTTCTGTGTGAACTGCCACAGGGCTGATGTCTACGGATGGGGTTCTAACACTACCCCTGGTATAAATGGTGACGCTAATGAAACATTTTCTAGAGTAAGCCACCTTGGTGGTGCTATGAGGACTAAATGTACGGCAACTCAGGCTGAGACAGGTCAGGGTGGCTACAGAAATATCGGTTGTATGAACTGTCACGGTGGCGGTGAGGTGGCTGGAATACACGGGTCAAATCTTGGAAAGGGTAGTAAAGGGAACGACCCAATGGGTATAAGATTCATGAATGGTAATAGCTGGGCAGGACATACCCTTGGACAAACTAATGGTTCTCAGGTAGGATGTTTCACTGGAACGCCACCAGCCATTGGAGCTAACATGTCAGGTTGCTCAGGAGAGCACACGGGCGGAAAGTTTGTAAGTCCAAATTATTACTACTAATGGGAGTAATATAGCAAAGATTTATAAAATTGACTATGTAACGGGTTCAGGTTTCTGTCCCTGAACCCGTTTTTTTATGTTCGGAATCCCGATATTTTCTCCCACAGTCTTAGACTGTAAATATAATCAACCGGAAAAGGTTAGAAATCTGTTCCGCATTTTTTTTCAGGATAAAAAGTTATGATATAATATAAAAAAGTTATAAAAAGAGAGAGGAGCATATATGCCATTGGCAGAAAAATACATGCCCCACTACACTGTTGAAGATTACATGAGATGGGAAGGAGACTGGGAACTGATAAAGGGTACCCCCTTTGCAATGTCGCCGAGTGCAGGTATTACCCATCAGAAATTAAGTGGCTCAATTTACCGGCAATTGATGGATAAACTTAAAGAGTGTGAGAAGTGCCTGGCAATATTTGAGATAGACTGGATTGTTTCAGAAGATACGGTAGTTCGTCCTGATATTATTGTTATATGTGAGGAACCAGAGGGTGAATATATCACAAAGGCTCCTGAGATAATATTCGAGATTGTCTCAAAGCATACTGCTCAGAAGGATGAGCTTGTGAAGTACGAGATCTATCAAAAAGAAGGTGTTAAATTTTATATCCTGGTCTATCCTGATCTAAAAGTAGCCAAGGTGTATAAGCAGAAAGATGGCCGTTTTGTAAAATTGAAGGATGTTACTGAAGAAAGGATTGATTTTGAATTAGAAGAGTGTAATATTCCCTTTGAGTTTTCCTTGATTTGGGAGTCAAGAACCCCGACCAAAGGTCGGGGCTTGCCAATGTAAGGAAAACTTAATTTATTACATTTCTTGCCTTCATCCCGACTAAAAGTCGGCGCTTTCGGCAAGGAGCACTGTAATATATTCTGCTTATCATAGATAAAAGCATTTACCCTCTTATAGAAGTTACAGACTTTCCGATTTGAATTTGTTCCTTTTAAAAGGACTTGCTTGAATTGTTTTATAGTTATGAGAGAATTTGGGATAGAATACTATATTGCATTTGTTAACAC
>JALUAR010000089.1 GCA_027050975.1 Thermodesulfovibrio sp. | reverse complement strand
GATTGTAGAAGGTGTATTGGGTATTCAATCGGGATTGCATCCACATTATCTACGAGAAAGATTACTCTCTTTTATAGAAACTAAAACCTTATGAGACAGAAGCAGAACAGAAAAAATATAGAAAGTGATAACACTGACAGATGGGTGGTTTCTTACGCTGACTTTATCACCCTCCTGTTCGCCTTCTTTGCAACCATGTATGCCATCAGTGCCGTTGATGCCGAGAAACTCAACAGATTTGTAAGCTCAATGAGAGCCGCATTTAAAACCTCCGCAACAGCCACAGAGCAAGGTGTAATACAAGAACTTTATATAAAAAATGAACCAGGCAAACAGTTGGAAGCAGAGATAAGGTCTGCTTTAAACTCTTTGGGAAGTGGCACTTTGGTCAGGCGAGACAGCCGAGGCATAATAGTTACATTAGGAGAGAATCTACTTTTTGAAGCTGGCTCTGCAGAAATAAAGGGAGAAGCTTTGAAAGCCCTTGCTGAACTCGCCGCTATCATCAAAAGTATTCCCAACAGAATTGTTATAGAAGGACATACGGACAACCTTCCACCAAGAAAGGGGGGGGTCCGATCAAATTGGGAACTCTCCACACTCAGGGCTATCTCTGTTCTTAGGGTTTTTATCGAACAGTATGGCCTCTCTCCTGAAAGGTTCACTGTAGCAGGCTATGCTCATTACAGACCTATCAGAGAAAATACCACTCCAGAGGGTAGAGCAATGAACAGAAGGGTTGATGTGGTCATACTTACTGCCAGAGAGAAGTAACAACGAAAGCCTCTTAAATACAACGCTTTACTAAATACTAAATAAAATATCTTCGCCATTAATCTATTTTATTGAGGTATAATAATAAGGATGGGCAAGATACTGATTATAGAAGACAATAAAGCACAGATTCGGTTAGTAAAACAGGCATTCAAAAAATACGACCCCTCCATTACTGTCATTGACACAGACAACCCCTCGGAAGCCATAGACATCATCCAGCAGGATGAAATAGACCTGATTTTTGTTGACTATGTTATAAGTGACTTTGACGGCATTACATTTATTAAGCAGATAAAAAACTTCGGTATTGAAAAACCGGTTGTTCTTGTAACAGGCCGAGGAGACGAAAAGACAGCCGTGGAGGCATTAAAGTCCGGGGCTTATGATTATGTAGTAAAAGATGTTGGCTACTTTAACATCCTGCCGCATATCTATAAACAGGTAATGGAAAAATATCGTGCTGAGCAGGAAATTAACCGCATACAAAAGAGGATTCTCCAGTTCAATGAGCGCCTCATGCTGATTAACAGTATAATCAAGGACATCAACCAGCATCTCGATTCTTCCTATATCATCGACCAGATGCTCACGGGCAGTCTAAGGCTCACAGGCTCTGATGCTGCTGTTATGGCACTTGTTGAAGGAAATCAGATAATGGAGATGCTTCAGAAAAATATCGAACTGCCTGAAGGCACAATCTTTGACTTTATAAGATACTGTCCTAACAAGGTACATGTAAAACACCTGAGTGAACATCCCGAGATGGCAGAACGATTGAATAACTATCCGGTAAAGGGAATCCTTTGTTGTCCCGTTGAATTAATAGCAAACTACAAAGCACTCATGCTGCTTTTTACCTTTTACGAGGACGGCTTAAATGAGATTGATACTCATGCCTTTGAGATATTTTTTGACTCCGCCACAAGCACTCTGAAAAACAGCCTCCTTTTCAAAGTAGTTTCCCAGAGTCAGAAGCTCTGGCAAACTACCTTTGATTCCATATCTGATAGTATTGTAGTAATTGACACCAGTCGAACAATCTTAAAGTGCAACAAATCCTTTGCCGCTTTATGTAAAAAAGCACCGAAGGATCTTGTGGGAAAACCTCTTGATCAGATAGAGGAGATACCTGACGGATTCAAGCAATGTATAATCCCTTACATCTACCAGACAGATCCCGCACTTACGGATGAGTTGCATTGTCAGGGGAAGGTATTACTAATCAGTGCCTCTCCGATAAAACTTCCTGAAAGTGTTGACGCAAAGATTTTCACTATCAAGGATATTACCGAATTCAGGAGATTAAAAGAACAGTTATATCATACTGACAAGCTTGCATCTTTAGGACTCCTTGTCTCGGGAGTGGCTCATGAACTTAACAATCCGATGACAGGGATTCTGGGTTACACTGAACTGCTAAAGATGAAGGTGACAGATGAGGATATCCAGAAGGAACTCGATAAGATCTACAATGCCGCAGAAAGGTGTAAGAGAATCGTGGAAAATCTTCTTACCTTCTCAAGACAAAAACCTCCTGAAAGGACCTATGTTCAGTTGAATGATCTTATAGAAAGCGCTATAGACCTGAGAGCCTATTGGTTAAGATCAAATAACGTAAAAATCATAAAAGAATTTGGTGTTTTGCCCATGATTAACATAGACCCTCAGCAGATACAGCAGGTAATCATGAATCTGCTGGTTAATGCGGAGCATGCTGTTACGGAAAGCAAAAAAAGCGAAAAGCTGATAAAGTTCAGGACTCAACTTGACAAAGAGCGTGATAAGATTGTTATAGAGGTTGCTGACAATGGCATCGGTATTCCCGAAGATATTCTCCCCAGAATTTTCGACCCTTTCTTTACAACTAAGCCTGTTGACCAGGGAACAGGGCTTGGGCTTTCAATATCCCATGGTATAATCAAAGAGCATAATGGCGATATCTGGGCAGAAAGCATACCCGGAGAGGGAACGTCTGTTTTCATAGAACTCCCGGTTAAGCTTAAACCTCCAGAGAATATTTAAAAGCAGTTCCTTATGAAACGTACAGGTACAGCCACATTACCACTTCATGGAGGAAAGGCACCTCACTGGCTGTTTAAACGGATGCAGGCTCTGGCCGGAGCTATCATCTCGGCAATTGTGGTTGAATTCGGCACAGCCGCCTTGTTAAAAAAGCTCTCAGACCCATTCTGGTTCCAATGCCTCGGATGCGTTCTGGGTTTTGACTGGCACAGCAGTGGGCTTACCACTACAGTAACAGGTGCAATAAAAGAAGGAATCAAAGGACAGGAAAAGGAACTTGGTTTTTTTGTTGCCGGTGGCAAGGGGAAACGGTCTCGCAAAACTCCAGAGGAATTATTATTAATAGGACAGAGATATGGTATTAATACCGAACCACTCATTTATGCAAGCAGGCTCTCTGCCAAGGTGGATAACTCGGCAGTTCAGGATGGCTATCAGCTATACCATCACACATTCTTTTTAGACATAGAAGGCAGATGGGCAGTGGTTCAACAGGGTATGTCAGAGACCACAGCCACGGCAAGAAGATATCACTGGCTGTCAGAGAAACTGGAGACATTTACAAAAGAGCCTCACAGTGCCGTATGCTCTGAAACAACAACTGAGACATTGAACCTGGTACATCGTGACAGCCTCAACGCCCAGAAGGTAATCACAGAACTATCCGCTCGCAGACCCGAAGAGAATCTGAAAGATCTCTCCCTGATTCTTGACAGCAGCGGACTTTTCGGTTCCCTCCATATGCCAAGAAGACACTTCCAGAGACCCGATGATATAAAACCGGACAGGCTCAAGAAGATTTTCTTAAAGACTTATGAAAAGCAGGTTGCGGATTTCGAACAGCTTATAGGAACCGAAGGAGTAGGGGCAAAAACACTACGTGCCCTCTCGCTGATCTCGGAGTTGATTTATGATACCCCTGTAAGCTATCAAGATCCTGCCAGGTTCAGCTATGCTGTTGGTGGGAAGGATGGCATTCCCTATCCTGTAGATAGACAGACCTATGACAAGACCATCGAGGTGATGAAAAAGGCCATTGAACGGGCCCGTATCGGACAGAAGGACCGAATCAATGCAATTCGTAGACTGATTACCTTCACCAGAGGTCAAGGAGGTTGAGTCTGTTTCTCAGCTGAAAACCCCTCAGCGAATTTATCTCCCTATCCCCCTTGTACTGTATCATCACCTTGTGAGTCTCTCCCATACCAAGCAAAAGACCTTTTATCTTTGGAATATCTTTTTGGAAATCAGGGTTATACTGAAGCTGCTCTGCCATCACTCTGTCAATCCCCAAAGAAACAAGAAATGTACCTTGAGGGCAGTATCCCAGAGTCTGAATACCCATTTCATCGGCCACATCTCTCAGGCAGGTAAAGTTCACATGAGCAGTTATATCCTGCTGCCCCACCCTGCTATAGGGATCTTCACTGAGGGTATGACGGTAATAACATAGAAGTGTACCCTTGCTATGCTCCTCAGAATAGTATTGGCTGGCAGGCCAGCCATAATCTATGGTGAGAACAAACCCCTCTTCCATACATTGATTTATCTCCAACAGATATCCCTTTATTCTGAGATTGACCTCTGTTCTGTACCCCGGTTTTACAGGAACCCGATAACGCTCTATATACTCCTGAAGCTCCAAGCTACTTAACTGTCCGGCAATCTCGAAAAAACCCTCTTCGGAGGCATTCACATATATCTCTTTGAAACGGTCTCCATCTGCCTCGATAAGATGTACGGGAAATGCATCCAGCACCTCATTGGCAATGACACAGCCAGAAAATCCCTCTATCTCGGAAAGGTTATCACTCCACCGAAGCACATCGGTGTGTTGACTAAGTATCCTTTTTTGTGACTCCACTGCATGGGGATTACGCTCTATTATCACATACCGCCAGCCTTCGGCCCACTTCAGATATTTTTTGATATATTCTATTACTCCTTCAGATAGGTATCCCCTTCCGGGACCAATCTCCACTACTGTAAAATCCGCCGGCTTCCCCATAAGGGCCCTCATCTCGTCAATCTGCAGGGCAATCATCCAGCCGAAGATCGGGTGCAGATGGGAAGATGTGTAGAAGTCACCCTCTGGCCCGAAAGGTGGGCGGTCTGACATATAGTAACCAAGCCCCGGCCAGTAAAGGGCCATATCCATGAATGTCTCAAAAGTAACAGGACCCTCTTTTTTAATCCGTTCCTTTATTAACCTTTCCAGTGCCTCATTAGACTTCATATACAACTCCAGACCCGGGCAGTGATTATTCATCCAGACCCAGCAGTAACGATAACAAAGAATCACTGGGTTCAGGTATTTATATTACCAGAATAAGATCTTAATTGTGTTTAATTGCAACCATATCCACCAGCGTGATATAATGACTGATGTACAGACTAAACCCCTTTCACTTTTCTCCATATGCAAAGGAAAAATAAGATCAGGCTCTTGCTTTTTGACCTTGACGGCACCCTTGTTGACTCCTCAAGGGATATTACCGAGGCATTAAACTATGCTATTAAGCCCTATGGCTATGTCCCCCTGTCTGTATCCGAGACTATAAAACTGGTAGGCGAAGGCATTACCCGTCTTATTGAAAAGGTTATTTCAGACAACCTCTCTATCAAAGAAGAGGTTATAAACAGGTTTCTTGAGCATTATTCAAAAAACCTCACAACCCACACCCGACCATACCCAAAAGTGGAAGAGACTCTTAAGGCACTTGACAGCTACACCAAGGCTGTAATATCCAATAAAAGGGAGGCCCTTTCGAGACGACTCCTTGAGGAGTTAAAGCTGGCAGAGTATTTTGAATATATCATAGGAAGTGACAGCACACCGGAGAAGAAACCCTCGCCCGTTCCCATACAACATGTCCTGGAATTGACAGGGCTTACTCCGGAGGATGCGATGATAATCGGTGACAGCAACCTCGATATAAAGGCTGGTAAGGCAGCAGGCATTCTTACAGTTGCTGTACTTTACGGATATCGTCCTCCAGAGGTTCTCACAGAGGCGGACTATTTCATAAAAAAGGACCTCTCCGAACTGCTTGATTTGTTACGAAAGATTCAGGAATGAAGATAATACTTTTTCGAACTTAATAAACCCGTCCTCTCATTCCTCGTAAAAGACAAACTCCACCCTCCTGTTCTTTGCCCTTCCCTCCGGCGTGTCATTAGGTGCAATCGGGTGAGTGTCTGCAAATCCGGCTATGTTGATCCGCTTAACATCAACACCTGTCTTCTCTTTAAGAAACTTAAGTGCAGCGAAGGCCCTTGCTGTTGAGAGTTCCCAGTTTGAGGAATACTTACCACCACTGACGGGAATATTATCGGTGTGGCCTTCTATGGAGACCCTGTAAGGGAACCTCTTCATCAGTTCCGCAATCTTTTCCAGTATGGGATAGGATTGCGGTTTTAGCTCAGCAGCACCTGGCTCGAAAAATACCCTTCCTCTTACCCTGAGGATGACGCCTCTTTTGCTATTCTCAACCTCTATCTCATCTTCAAGCCCTTGCTCCTTTATAATAGACTTTAGCTCCTCTGATAAGATCTCATTTGTATCTTTTGAAATAGAGGTTGCCATTGGTTTTTCGAAATCAGTAGGCACCTGGGTATGCTGAAACACACCTGTACCAGTAGGAAGAAAGCCCAAAGCCTGCTGGATTGAACCCATGGCATCCTTGAATTTAACTATATCCATCGTAGCGAAAGACAGCAGAAGCACGAAGAATGTTAGCAGCAGACTCATCATATCCGCAAAAGTAGCCATCCATGCAGGTGCTCCGCCACCTCCGCTATCTGTCCTTTCTTCCTCGTCCATTTATTTCCTCCTCTTTCTCATCTTGGGTGCAAGGAAAGCCATCAATTTGTCTTCAAGAATTGACTGGTTTATGCCTTTTGTTATTCCTTCGATGCCGCTCAGGATTATCTCCATAATAATCTTTTCATGCTTGGTTCTTTCCTCAAGTTTCTCAGCTATTGGATTGAATATAAGAAAGGCCATGACAGCACCATAGAAGGTTGTCAACAATGCTACAGCCATTGCAGGACCAATTGAGGAAGGATCATTCATAGTTCTGAGCATCTGAACTAATCCTATAAGGGTACCTATCATTCCCATTGCAGGAGCCGTGGCTCCCATAAACTTGAAGACCTTGTGCCCTGTCTCATGACGTTTCATAAGCGAGGCAATCTCTATCCTCATTGTCTGTAGTATCTCCTGTGGCTCCACTCCGTCAACAGCCATTCTTATCCCCCTTGCCAGAAAGGGATTTTTTATCTTTTCATTCTCAAGAGCCAGGAGTCCTCCCTTTCGTGCCTTGGCCGCGAGTCTTACAATCTGCTTTATCATCTCATCAGGCGGCTCTGTTTTGTCGAAAAAGGCATTCATTGCTATGTTAACCGCACCAAGCACAACGTTTAACCTTTGCATTATTAATGTGGCCATAATCGTACCGCCAACAACGATCATAAGTCCCGGAAGATTAATAAAGGCACTGAGAGGACTCCCCATCAGGATGGAGACAACAATAAGGGTAAGACCACCTATAATACCGATTATTGTTGCTATATCCAAGGACCCACCTCCTATGTAACTCTATATATATGTATGGTTTCGTTCTGACTGTAAGCAGCCTTACTTTTATATCGGTCACGTTAAAAAAAAACTTTAGTCAACAACAGTTTTCTGACTTGCGTCGAGTTGATTGGAGCCATTCCGGTAGGTTATACTGAAAAATATGATTCAGGGACTAATTCTGGCAGCCCTCCTTGCCTTTTTTTCTGCCTTTTTCGGAGGATACATAAATCTCCGGGGACAGAGCATTGGTCGGGAAGGCCTGAGATTAACCAACGGATTTTCTGCAGGGTTATTGATAACTATTGCCCTTGCACACATGCTGCCTGAGGCGAATCTTGAAAAAAACTACCTCTATGCCGTAACAGGTTTCGGAATATTCTATCTTATTGAGGGGCTAACAAGATCAGGCTCATGCGCAAATACTGAATGTGAGAAAGAGCATAAGTCAGGTGGGGTAATCGCCTTTGTCGGGTTGAGCTTTCATGCCCTTGTGGACGGGGTAGCCATGGGTGTAGGCTTCGGTGCCTCCACTGCCCTGGGAGTATTGATAGCCATAGCAATTATGGTCCATAAGGCACCAATGGGGTTTACCCTTACAGGCATACTTAACTCCAAAGGGCTTGCCAGGGTACAGATTCTCCTTTTACTAATTATATTTGCATTTCTTACTCCCCTGGGGGCATTGTTAAGCGGCCTCTTTATTACCATCAAGTTCTCTATTATTCAGTCCGCCCTTGCATTCTCCGGTGGCACCTTTCTCCATATTAGTGTTTCGGAATTACTTCCGGATGTCCATAGAGATGGCGACAAGAGGATACTACTTTATGTGGTTGCAGGAATTCTGGTAGGCCTCCTTCCGAAGGCAATACATCTGTTTTAGTCAGACAACTTATACCCCAGTCTCCCTATACTATCTGAAACAAGCCTCCGTACCTCTTCCGGACTTATCTTTGCAGAGTCAAAAATTACCACCACAGTATTGTCTTCAACCTCTACAGACTCTATTCCCTTTATCGAACTTATAAAATTCCTTAAGGCCCTCACACAGTCATAGCAGTACATTCCCTCAACTTTAAACCTCAGTTGTTCCATGCCACCCTCGCTTACTTTCCAAGAATCTCTTTTACCATGGGAAACTGCTCCATATCCGTATGGGGTAAAAACATGGCAGACATGAACTCATCCATATAGCTGCCCTTTACAGAAAGTTCCATATACGTCATCATGGATGCCACCTGCTCAGCCTCCTGCCGCATCTGCTCCGAAAGCAGACACAAATAGGCTCCTGCTATCGAGGTATTACCCATAAACTGGAAACGCTCCCTCGGAATATCCGGCAGCATCCCCATAATGACCGCCTTCTCCACATCTATATAATTGCCAAAACCGCCGGCAATATATACACGCTCGATCATATCCAGACTAAAGCCTACCTCCTTCAAAAGGAGTGAGACTCCTGCGTATATGGCAGCCTTTGCCCTTATAAGATTCTCTATATCAACCTGTGTAAGCACTATATCCCTGCCGCTGTCCCTGTACACCACATACTCAAGGCCGTCCTCGCCTTCTCTTATTCTGTCAGTGTTCAGATCAGCAACAATCCTGCCCTTCTGATCGATAATACCAGAGAGAAACATCTCTGTGATGGCATCTATCATACCGGAGCCACAGATACCAACAGGTTGACCCTCTCCAATGACCTTTATCTCCGGCTCAAGAGTTTCCCTATCTATTTTCACAGACTCTATAGCACCATTGGTTGCCCTCATACCGTTTTTTATTCCGCCGCCTTCAAAGCAGGGTCCTGCAGAGCAGGCAGCAGTCATCAGCCAGTCACGATTACCTATCACTATCTCTCCATTCGTACCGATATCCATGAAGAGGGCTATCTCCTCCTTTGTATGCATCTTTGTGGCAATAACACCTGAAACTATATCTCCTCCCACATAACTGGCAACACAGGGCACCGAGTAAACCGGGGCATCCCTTCTTATCTTAATCCCGCTGTCATAAGCCTTCCAGACCGGAAAAAGGTTTGCCGTGGGAATGTAAGGCTCCTCACGGATATAGGCAGGATTAAGCCCCCAGAACAGATGGGTCATGGTAGTATTTCCTGAAACAACAATAGATTCGATTTCGGATGGCCTGATGGAATGCTTCTCTGTCATGGGTACGATCAGATCATTGATATCCGTTACTACAGCCTTTCGAAGGTCTGGAAGCCCTTTCCCTTCTGTAGCATGAACTATGCGGGTTATAACATCATCTCCGTAACGCATCTGGGAGTTATATGTAGAGCCCACATCAACAACGCGTCCGTCTGAAAGATCAACAAGATATACCACCACAGTGGTAGTACCTATATCCACTGCTATACCGTAACGGCTATCCTCAGCCTCTGGAGGTTCAATGGATATCGCCTCCATGGAGTCCTTCTGGTAGCAGAGGGTAAAGTCCCAGTTATACCGCCTGAGCTTATCGGCCATTGTGGAAACAAACTCCTTCGGATAACTCAGTGTTAAACCTATCTCATCAAGTGCCCTTTTAAGCCTTTCAAGATCACTTATATTGTCATCTAATGTAGGCGGAGGCAGCTGAACCCTTACCCTTGAAATCAGAGGTGAAATCTCTGCCTTGTATGACTTAAGCAGTTCAAAGAGGTCCCTGGAGCGGGATACGGCAATCTTATCACCAACCGTAAGAAGTGCTTCCATGGGGATTTCAACGGAAAGGTCTCCTTCAGCATAGCTCTGGCATGCAAGCACTATTCCTTCGTCACGCTCTGTCTGAGAAAGTTTTCCGTAGTTTTCAACCCTTATCTCGCCATCCAGGACTTTTACCCTGCATTTCCCGCAGGTACCCTTTCCACCACAGGATGCCGTAAGATAAATGTTGTTTCTCTTGAAAGCCTCATACAGGCTTTCACCCTCTGCAATATCTATCACTTTTCCGTCAGGAAAGGTTACTTTCATAGCTGCCTCCTTTTCATACCTGTCTCTGAATAATCCTGAAGAGCTCAAGGGCTGCTGCCCTCGGGCCTAACTGCTCAAATCCCTCTATTCCGAGTCTTGTCCGAACCTGACCCACCTTTACATTGGATTCAAACATCTTGCGGAAATACTCCACAGCCAGAGCTTCATGCTCTGACCTTCTCTGGGGAGCACCAAAGGGGTTTGCAAAGTATGTGTGCACCAACCCCTTTTCATCGGTTGTACCTTTGGCAAGCCGTGCTCCGCTACGGAAGACATTGAGTGCATCCTCCGGAACTGAGAAGAATTCTATAACAGGATGCTCGTCATCCACCTGCTCATAGTTATTTGCATAAAAGAGGTAATCCACTGGATAACCCTTTATGATGTGATGGTAGCGGGTCACTGGAATAATCAGCCTGGCATTCGTTTTATCCGGATTCATGAAGATACTCCTGTCAATCTCCTCATAGGCATAACCTGGCTGAAGGTCATCAAGCCTCACAAAGGCTCCTATCTCCGTACCGTATCCCACCACTCTGCCCTGTTGGTCCAAACCGAGGGAACCCATGTCATCAAAGATCACCTTCATCTCACATATATGGTCTTCTGCAAGAGTCCTGAATGCCTCAAGGGTTTCTGACTTTCCCGCACCACTGTCACCTACAAGCACAATGTTTGCTCTCTCACCGCCTTTAAGTCTCAGATATACCATTGCTCCGTGTAACGGAAGACGCTGTCTCCTGAGCATGGCAATATTGTGAAGCGTGAGGGTCATCTTCTTGAAGTAGCCGAAATAGTCAACCTCTTCGTCATGCTGTATGAGACCAACAAGTATGCCTGAATCTCTGTCGTCATAAAAGACAGTCTTTGCCGGAAGCTTTTCCTTCAAGCCAAAGACAAGCATAAGATCCGGCCTTCTGGATTCGATCTCATTGTAATCAGCAATCTCAAAGAGGTTACTGAGGGAAAGCCCAAGGGATATGAAATCCTGATGAAAGTATATAAACCCTGTTAGATCTCCCACCTTCGCAGGAAAGCAGAACCATTCTTTTGGCTCTATGGAAAAGACTCCCTCTGGTATCTCCTTGATTTCTTCAAATCTCCCCTTTCTCTTGTTCATTTCAGGATAAAGAATCAGGGGTGGCTCCATTAATGTTAAACGTATAAAAGGTATCTCTTTAAGAGGACTATACAACTGCGGGCAGTCCCAGTCAATCTTCTCCGTAAGCATCCCCATATTTGCACCCGCAGGCAACTGTCTGTAAACCCTGGGGTTTTTTCCCGTAAGATGCTCGCTTACACGACGGTAGACATAAAGCACCAGGTTCTTTAACTCCTCATTTGCCTTTATGAACTGGGCATGATGTATGCCGCTCTTTGAGTATTTCGAACGTTCCGGAGTTTCAAGATAGAAGAACCTCTCAAACCTCCTCCAGAAGTTGTAGAGCTCTTCAATAAACTCATACATCTGCTCCCTGTCTGCAAGAAGCCCTTTGTACTCCTCTTTCATTGCCATAACCTCATCGGCTGTGTAACTGAAAAGGAGCCTGAAGAGCTTGATAATCTCTCTTGCCATATCCTTCCTTGTGGTCCATGGCAAGGATTCGCTTATGAAGGCAAAGAGTGAACTCCCCTTTGTAGCGATTCTCTCGATAAACCGCTCCACCACATCCTCACAAAGACTGCTCTTAAGGAGCGCCTCTGGTGTGTCACAGTAAAGAGCGGAATAATCAAATATGACCTTTTTTCCGGTTATTGTATATGCCTTCACCTTGCTAACCATATCTTTTTTCTTACTCCACGATATCAAGCTTTATATGAAGCTCTTTTAATTGTTTGCTATCAACCTGAGAGGGTGCACCGCTTAGCAAACAGACAGCCTTCTGCGTCTTGGGAAAGGCAATAACATCCCTTATGGATTCAGCACCAACCATAAGCATAACCAGCCTGTCAAGCCCGAGAGCTATACCTCCGTGGGGAGGAGCACCAAAGCGTAAGGCATCAAGGAGAAAGCCAAACTTCTGCTGTGCCTCTTCATCAGATATCCTGAGAAGCTCGAACATCTTCCTCTGCACATCCGGCCTGTGAATACGGATGCTTCCTCCTCCTATCTCGTATCCGTTCAGCACTATATCATATGCCTTTGCCCTTAAGGAGGAAAGCCCTTTCTTATCGTTTATATCCTCATTAAGCATCCTCTCTACATCCTCATCAGTTGGTGAGGTAAAGGGATGATGCATTGCCTGGAATCGTTCCTCATCCTCATCCCATTCAAGAAGCGGGTAGTCAACAATCCAGCAGAATCTGTACCCATCTTTAATAAGATTCTGCCTCTTTGCTATTGACAACCTCAGCCTGCCCAGGACATCAAGGACCACATCCTCACTGTCTGCCACAAAGAGCATCATATCTCCCTGCTCGGCATCAAGCCTTTCAGCCATCTCTTTGAGCACACCTTCGGGGAAGAATTTCACAATCGGCGATTCAAACCCGTCCTTCACCTTTATCCATGCAAGCCCCTTGGCACCGTAAGACTGCGCCTCTTCCGTGAGGAGATCTATCTCCTTCCTCGAAAGTCCGGCAAGCCCCTTTCCACAAATGGCTTTCACCCTTCCGCCTGACTCAAGGGCGCTGAGAAAGACCTTAAATGAGCCAGCACGGGCAAGATCAGCCATCTCCTTCAGCTCGAGGCCGAAACGTAAATCCGGCTTGTCCGTACCAAACCTCTCCATCGCCTCCCTGTAACTTAACCTCTCGATGGGTAGCTTAATCTCCACATCAAGAACCTCTTTAAAAAGATGGGATAGCATCCCCTCCACCACATCAAGCACATCATCCACCTCAACAAAGGACATCTCCATATCCACCTGTGTAAACTCGGGTTGACGGTCTGCCCTGAGGTCCTCGTCTCTGAAGCATTTTACTATCTGGAAATACCTTTCGATTCCGGAAATCATCAGTATCTGCTTGAAAAGCTGAGGTGACTGTGGAAGGGCATAAAAATGGCCGGGATTTACACGACTGGGAACAAGGTAGTCCCTTGCACCCTCGGGAGTGGACTTTGTAAGCATCGGTGTCTCAATCTCAAGAAAGCCCTTTTCATCTAAATAATCGCGTATCAGTTTGGTCACCCTGTGTCGGACGGTGATGTTACGCAGCATCTCCGGCCTTCTGAGATCAAGGTACCTGTATTTGAGACGAAGTGCTTCCGAGACCTCATGGGACTCTTCAAGCATGAAAGGCAGAGTATCAGCCTTTGAAAGCACCTCCAGGCTCTCTGCATAGACCTCGATATTGCCAGTGGGAATATCGGGATTTTCCGTTCCTTCCGGCCTCTGCCTTACCTCACCCCTAACCTTTATCACATACTCGGAGCGGAGTGCATGGGCAGCCTCATGCGCCTGAGCAGAAACGTCAGGACTGAAGACCACCTGAATAATTCCGCTTCTGTCTCTGAGATCAATAAATATTAGCCCTCCGTGATCTCTCCAGCGGAAGACCCAACCCGAAAGAGTCATATTTTTGCCGATATCTGCCTCGGTAATCTCACCGCAACCCCTGTCTCTATACATTGCTATACTACCTCCTTGATTAGTCTTCTATTCTAACACTTTTCTTCAGTCTTTTTACCTCCTCAGGAGTGAGGTATCTCCACTGTCCAGGCGGTAAATCTCCAAGTAATAACCCGTCCACCTTAATCCTCTTCAACTTGAGCACGGGATGCTTCACCCTTTGAAACATTCGTCTGATCTGTCGTTTCTTCCCCTCATGGATTGTGACCTCAAGCCAGGAGTTCTTCTCTGTCTTTGGCATTCTGATTCTTTTGATCTTTGCAGGTGCTGTCAGTCCATCCTCAAGCATTATGCCGCGACGAAGCTTTTCTATGTCCTTTTCATCAATGATACCCTTTACCTTAACAAGGTAGGTCTTGGGAACCTTGTGTGAGGGATGGATAATCCTGTAAGCCAGCTCACCGTCGTTTGTAAGAAGCAGCAACCCCTCAGAATAAAAATCAAGCCTTCCTACAGGATACACCCTGAACTTTACACCCCTGATAAGCTCCTTTATCGTGGGACGTCCCTCAGGGTCTTCCAGGGTTGTCAGCACACCCTTTGGTTTGTTGAGCATAATATAGACCTTTGGCTCCGGTTTTATAACCAGTTTGCCATCAACCTTTATATAATCCTTCTCAATATCCGCCTTCATCCCAAGGGTGGCAACCTGGCCGTTAACCAGCACGCGGCCTTCCCTTATCAACTCCTCAGCCTTTCGCCTTGAGGCAATCCCTGCCCTGGCCAGAATCTTCTGAATACGCTCTTGCATAGGTATCTCTCTTTCTATGGAAATTTTCACCCAAATTCAGCGATAAATTTAAACTGTAAATATATATTTTACCTTTATTTGTCCCATTCCCTCAAATAGACAGCGAAACCTGCCAATAAAGAATCGGGATACCTCCTTACAGTAAGAGCTTGTGGGAATTATCAGTAAGCTAACCATAGCGCCTCCTTGCTTGACACACATCAGCAGAACATGGTATTTTATCCTTTAAGATTAAACCCCTTGCTCTCTTTCAGGAGGGCTATAGATCCATAAGGAGGTATTGAATGAACTATTACGAGAATTTTGTTATCATCGAGCCAACCCTTGGTGATGAGGAGATCCAGGAGGTCTCATCAAAAATCAAAGAGTTTATCCAGAAAAAAGGGGGCGAGATTCTAAAGGAGGACCACTGGGGCAGAAGAAAGCTCGCCTATGAACTCAACAAAAGGTCCCAGGGTTATTATATCCTCTACACCTTTAAAGCCCCTCCATCCATAATTAAGCAGCTTGAGGATTTCTACAAGGTATACGATCCTGTTTTTAAGTTCATGGTTATAAAGCTCACAAAGAAGGAACTCGGACCTCTCATTGAGGGGTTGACGGGATCTGAAGAGCAGAAAGAGGCTGCTCCTGCTGCAGCTGGCGAGGCATAGGCAATGTTTAACAGGATTATACTTGTTGGAAATCTGACGCGTGACCCCGAGCTGAGATACTCTCCCCAGGGCACAGCTGTTGCCACAATGGGACTTGCGGTAAACTCCCGAGTAAAACAGGGAGAAGAGTTCAAGGATGAAACACTTTTTATTGATATAGTGGTCTTTGGCAGACAGGCTGAAAATGTTACCCAGTATCTCTCAAAAGGCCGAGGAGTTATAGTGGAGGGTAGACTCAGGGAGCGACGCTGGGAGTATGAGGGACAGAAAAGGAGCAAGTTTGAGGTAATTGCCAGTACGGTCCGCTTTCTGCCAAGGCGTGATGCCCAGGCAGTTGAGCAGCCTGAGGATATCATACCTCCGGAAGAGACTACGGATCTGGAACCATTTTAATTTAACCATTTAAGAATTTAGGATAGAAAGGAGTACAATGGTGAAGAGATTTCATAGTAGAAAGTTCTGCAGGTTTTGTGCTGACAAGGTTGCCTTTATTGACTACAAGGATTACAAAACCCTCAGGAATTACATGACTGAGCGTGGAAAGATCCTCCCCAGAAGAATGACCGGCACCTGCGCAAGACATCAGAGGGAGCTTACAACGGCAATCAAGAGGGCACGTAATATAGCACTTCTACCATTTATGGAAAGGTAAAATGAGGATTCCAAGATCATGGGTAATGCCCATGGCAAGGAGGATTATAAAAGACCTCCTGAGTAAGGGATATATTGCAAGCCGGGTGGATGAAGAGGAACTGATAAACGCCACCCATGATATCCTACTTGACGAGCTGATGGTTGAGGACCGCCTCAACGAAGAGGTTCGAGAAATACTGAAGCAGTATGAGCAGGAGATAGAGGGGAAGCGACTTGATTACAAACGTCTCTTTGACCTCACAAAGCAGAAACTGGTACGAGAGAGGAACCTTGTACTATGATGCTTTCCGATGAAAAGATCACCCATATGAGCCATGTTCTTCTAAAAGAGCTTAAGTCCCGTAATTTGATAGACGTAACAGAAGAGGAAGGCAAGATCAGGAAACAGATAAAACGTTCCATAACGGAAGAGCTTAAAATAGCTGATGAGATAGACAGAATGGTAAGGGCAAAGTTACAATCTTATTCCAAAAAATTGGTAGAGGGAAGCCCTGAGTGGGATGTCCTCTACAGAAAGTTTTTTAAAGAGGAAGAAAAGCGAAGAGGGAGAGATATTTAATATACCTGCTTAATCTCTGCTTTATTGCGGTCCTGGCAGGGGGGCTTTACTTCTCGTTACCCGAAAAGAGACCTCTAATTTTTGCCTTTTTAATTCTCCTTTTTACCCTCCTTACCACCTTCTCCATTATAAAGCTCAAGGAGACATCCTTTTTTGTGCTTGCCCTTTTTGCTGCTGAGGCAGCAGTGGAGGCCCTGTTTCAGGTTAAGGGTGAGGTATGGATTCATATTACAGAGATGCCAATCGTGGTCCTTGCCAGCCCGTTTCTGGGAATAAAACCACTGATTGCACTTCAGCTATTGCAGCCACTCCTTCATATAAATGAACTCTTTTCTCATTCGTGGCTGAACACCTCTGTAATAATCGGGCTTATTTATTTAACCTCCTTTACTTTATGGTTTGTCTTTCACCGCCAGAAAAGGAGACTCCAGGAATATAAGCAATCCTTCCAGAAGCTCAATGCCGAAGCAAGAGATATAGCAGAGGGCAGTAACGTACTAAACGATGATCTTATACTGTCACGCTACCTTACAGATACCGAGGAGATCGAGAAAGATATACAGGGCATTATCAGCATTGTGGAGCGATCAATTGCAGCTGATCTTGTAGGGGTTTTTATTCATAAAGGTGGAGAACTCGTGCCCTGGCTTTTTACTGATGGAAAGCTACATCAGACTACAGGCAGAGGAATGCTTTACTCGGTGCTACAGAAGAAAAAGCCTGTCATTTTCTTTCCGGACCACAAGGTAAAAAAACCGGAACTCGGATATGTAACTGATGCCGAGTTATCCAGCTTTCTTGCCATCCCCGTGCAAGAAAATAATATCACCATGGGTATTCTCATAGCAGAGAGTTCCCGATACAGTGCCTTTGATCAGAATGATCTTAAGCTTGCCGAAATAGCAGCTGAAGAGATTGCAAGGCTGATGAGAAGGCAAAGACTCTTCTCACAGATGACCCTTACTCACAAGGGACTGGTAATTCTTCATGAAGAGAGTTCAGGACTTATGGAACTGCTTGATTTAACGGAAATATGCAAAAAGATAATCAAAGGAGCGGAAAGACTCTCTGGAGCGAAGGCAATGCTACTGCTAAAGCAAAAACGCACCTATACCGTCCATGTCTCCGAAGGCTTACAGATAAAAGATAACAGGCTTACCCTCCGCGGGACCGTACTTGAGATGTCTTTGTCCAATAAGGAACCTCTTCATCTTTCAGATACAAGCCAGTTCAGCAAGAGCCTTCCACCTGTAATTCTGGACAATGCCAAGAGCCTACTGGCCCTACCTATTCTTCAGGAGCCAAAGGTTCGGGGTATCCTGGTAATCCTTTCCGATAAAAAAGGCGGGTTCAGTTCTCTTCAGATTGATCTTCTTCAGGTATTTATTAACCAGGCATCCGAATCAATCGCAAATGCACTACTACATGAGGAGATCAAGATGCTTGCCTTCACCGATGGTCTGACAGGGCTGCTAAATCACAGGCGTTTCCAGGAGACCCTGGAGGTTGAGTTGAAAAGGGCGGAACGATTCAATGAGTCCCTCTCACTGATTCTTACGGATATTGATCATTTCAAAAGGGTTAACGATACCTATGGCCATCCTGTGGGAGATATGGTGCTTAAAGGTGTGGCTGAACTTATTAAGAAAACCGTAAGGGAGATTGACATACCTGCAAGATATGGTGGAGAGGAGTTTGCAATTATTGTTCTCCGGGCAGACGCCAATATTGCTCTGAAGAGTGCTGAAAGACTGCGGAAAAAGGTTCAGGAGAAGAGATTTACGGCTGACGGAAAGAGCTTTAACGTAACTCTCAGCCTTGGCATAGCATCCTATCCCGGAGACGCAACCACCAGGGAAGAGTTGATTGAAAGGGCTGATCAGGCCCTTTATGCCGCCAAAGAGGGCGGACGAAACAGAACTGTTCTATACAGGAAATTATCTCATTAATGAAAGACGTATATCAAAGCCAACTATAGCAATCCAGGAACAAAACATTGGTGTCAAGTATAACTCTCACTTCTTCTTTCGCACTTTCTGGATTGCAGATTTGATGTCTGATCTCTTCAGTCCAACTCTCCTCGCTTGTTTCCTTGCCTCGGATATTAACCTGTCGAATTCGTTCAAGGATGGAGGAGTAATTGTTTTCAATATAACCACATCACCCTCACCTACAACTACAAACTGGACTCCGGGTTTCAAACCAAGTCGTTCCCTGATTTCTTCGGGTATCACAACCTGTCCTTTAGAAGACATCTTTGTTGTTGACAATGGTGACATTGTACTCTCCTTAACTTATAAGTTGTTCTTACTGGTAAGATTATAACACTTCTTTTCCCTGCTTTTATAACTTGAAAGATGACGGGTTTCTTTTGTTGTGGGTTCAGGTCTCTTTCCGATACCCGAGATTTGTCTCACGGTCTGAGACCGTGAGGAAATATTCGGGTTCAGGTTGCAAACCTGAGATTTATGTCTATATTGTATGGCGTACCCTGCATTGTAAACATTAATTCATCACTATCGAAA
>JALUAR010000088.1 GCA_027050975.1 Thermodesulfovibrio sp. | reverse complement strand
CTGTCTCTTAAAGGATGTACAATACCCTCCTGGCTTGCTGTGCTGCTCTGCAATGAGCACTTTCATCCCCGCCTTTGCAAGATAACAGCCACATACGAGCCCCCCCATTCCGGCTCCAATGATAACAACATCATAACCTTCTTTATTGAGCCTGGACATTTTGCTCCTTCTCTTTAAGCAGGTTGTTTACTACCTCTACTGCCTGTTTTACCGTAGTAATATTAGGTATTTCGTCATCTCTTACCGAAACTTTAAAACGCTTTTCAATTGCCACTGCTATTTCAATAGCCTTAATAGAATCCACTTCCAAATCGTTATAAAAGTGGGTTTCTAAAGATATCTCTTCAGGTTCAAATCCTGTTACATCTGAAACAATTGATATTATCTCCTTCGCTACACTCTCTGTCATATTTTAGCCTCCTTCCTATGAGTTGTTCTTTTTCATTAATAATGAAGCATTATTCCCTCCAAAAGCGTAAGAATTATTCATTGCTATGTTAACAGTATAACGTCTTGCCTCATTTGGCACACAGTCGATATCACATTCCGGGTCCAGTGTCTCATAATTTATTGTCGGCGGGATTATATCATGAGCTATTGCAAGAGCACAGGCTATTGCTTCAATGGCTGAAGCTGCTCCCATTGTATGTCCGAGCATTGATTTTATAGAGCTTATTGGGATTTCCCTATAGCGAGGACCAAAAACCTCTTTTATCGCAGCACACTCTGTTCGATCGTTTGCTATTGTACCTGTTCCGTGAGCGCTTATATAATCCACATCTTCCGGACCAATACCAGCCTCTTTTAAAGCATTTCTCATACATTCTACAATACCCTCTACAGAAGGAGTTGTCATATGTCTTGCATCACAACTCAGACCATAACCTATAATCTCTGAATAAATCCTGGCTCCTCTATTCCTGGCATGTTCAAGTTCTTCCAGTATCAAAACACCCGCTCCTTCAGCTACCATCATCCCCTTTCTGTTTTTATCAAAAGGCTGACATTTCTCCGGAGCAACAGCCTTGAACTGGTTAAACCCTGTAAATGAGATCCTGGAAAAGGCATCACTGGCACAGGCAATAATGATTTTGGCCTTACCAAGGCGAATCAAATCATAACCAAAACCAATTGCATAATTACCTGCAGAACATGCAGTTGATAAAACGTAGTTTGGCCCCAAAATCTTCAATTCTCTCCCTATGGCAGCCAAAGTTGTATGCGGAGGCAATTGACATATAAGATTCTCTGGCGGCTTCTCTTTTTTGATTATAATATCATTAATTTTTTCTATAACCTGAATGGGCCCCGTTGTTACCCCATAGCACACACCTATATCATTAACCGAATTTTCAAGGTTGTTAATCCTTGCATCTTCCAAAGCAAGTTTTGTAGCAGTTAGAGCAAGCTGAGTGGCTCTACTGTACAAGTTCCTAACGGGGGTGGGAACCTTGTCATTAGAAGCTCTTCCATCCTTAACTTCCCCTCCCATGTGTGTAAAATGCTCCGTTGTATCAAAGGCGGTAACAGGGGTTATACCTGATTTTCCCGCAATAAGATTCTTCCAGAACTCATCCTTCCCTATTCCAATGGAAGAAACCACTCCAAGGCCTGTTATAACCACCCGCCTATTCATTATTTACTCCTTCAATCACAACGACGGTATTATTTCCGTACGGATCGGAAGATGTAACAAGCGCTCTCTTTATCTCTGCATCCAGTGCTTTATTAACAACATGGTTAAGGTCACATTCGGGATCCGTTTCCAGATAATTCACAGTTGGTGGTATAAAACCCTTGTTTATTGCACCTACTGATGCAGCTAATGCCAGTGCTCCGGAAGCTGAATATGTTTCACCTATCATGGACTTCACGGAACTGGCATAAACATGATTTACCGCCTCGCCGAAGACCTCTCTTATTACTGCCGATTCCATTCTGTCAAGCTCTCTGGTAGAATTAGCACAGCATGATATATAGTCAATATCCTCTGGAGCAAGAGATGCTTCCGACAGAGCGTTCTCTATCGCAGTTTTTAATCCCTTTCCGGATCTGAATTTATAATCGCCATCAGGAGTAAATGCGCTTGAATATGAACGTATCCTTGCAAGTATTGGTGCTCCTCTGTCAAGGGCATGCTCTTCTGTCTCTATAACAATAACCGCTGCCCCTTCGGAAAGAATAACACCGTTACGTCTTCTGTCAAAGGGGCAGGACAGAGGCTCTCTGCCGTCCAGACCCGAAAGCAGTCCCAGATTATGAAATCCCATAAAGGTCTCCTCACATAGCTCCTCTACTCCTCCTACCAGAACAACATCAGCTCGACCTAGCCTGATAAAATCAGCAGCATATACCAACGCATCCATAGAGGCACAGAATCCAGTAGATATTGTCGAGTTGAACCCTTTAATCTTAAATCGTATGGAAACCTGACTTGCCGGAGAATTTATCACCGTATTGGGAAAGAAGGATGGGTTGACGTATCTGGGCCCCTCTCTTAATCCCTCTATGTCAAACTGGGCTATGCTATGAAGACTCCCAAAGGTGGCACCGACAGAGACACCAATCCTGAATGTATTCTCATCAGTGATCTCCAGAGAGGCATCATCAATTGCAAGACAAGATGCAGAGAGAAGGAGTCTGGTGCTACGGTCCAATACCCTGAGATCCTTTTTGCCTATATAGGCCAAAGGGTCAAAGCCGGTTATCTCGCCTGCTATATGAACCTTAAAAGCGGATGTATCAAACAGAGAGATCTTTCTGAACCCAACGTCACCATTTCGAAGGGCCTGCCAGAAAGCCTCTCTACCTTCCCCAATAGGAGAGATAACTCCTATGCCTGTGATTACAATATCCTTTTGCCAGGACATAGAAAATTTTTACTCTCCGGCCAACGGGCCGGAGAGAGGTATTACTTCGGTTTTCCTTATATCTTTTTATCTATGAGATAGAATATTATTGCTCCCGTGTCTTCTTTCTCGGTCCGTATAGTTTCCATGGGGATTTCGGCTTCCTTTAAAATCCCTATAAAATCTGTCTCAGTCCTTTGGAGAAAGCCGTCCCAGTCTGCAAGCCAGTGGAAACATTGTGGTCTGTATCTCTCTGCATCCTTGAATGCCGCAATCAGCCTCCCCCCTGGTTTTAACAATTTGTAAAGGGAGTTAAACATCTTCACAAGAAAATCGCTTTGGAGATAATCAAAGAATCCAACACTATATATAACATCTTGAGGCTCAAAATTCGTCTGATTCATCTCGTGGTCGAACATTCTAAGCGCATTGTACTTTCTGAAGTCAATAAATGCTATTGCTCCTGTATAACTTAATCTACTATATGCAAATGCCAGGGCATCCTCATCATTATCAATACATGTAATGCGCGCTCTAGAGGACGAAATTTCCGGCGCAATCTTTACAAGCTCTCGACAAGAACCGCAGGCAATATTAAGTATGCGAGGTGATTTTCTTCTCATAAGTTCTTCTTTTAAGTATGTCTCAACCCTTTTTATTCTGTTTCTAACGGCCTGCCCTAGTGTTGAGTTAATGGCTATGTAATCAAAATAATATCCCAGCCCTTTCGAAAGAGGCATTGCTCGGTATATTGTTTCAAGTGTTTTGTAGTCACCCTGGTATCCCTGAGGCCATGTTCTTACTCTGTTAAAAAGATAACTCCTGGAAAAGATGTGGTCCGTTCTCTGTTGAAATCTCATTCTGAGTTCTCTCAAGATCGATTTATCGTGAATTTTGTACTCTATTCTCTTGGCTTTTTCAATAAATTCGTCTATAATTTCCCTGATTCTCTTGATAATCCACTGGGGAGAGCTCTGCTCCAATACAGTTTCCAGCTTTTCCATTTCGGCAATTAACTCATCGGTAGCATTGTCAAGATACTCCGAACACCACTGCACAACCTCTTCTTCGTGTCTTTGCAAAAATTGGTCATGCTTAATATCTGTGCTTAACCCGCATCTGTCACATCTGCCATTGATTAGTTCCGGATTTCCGCAATATGGGCATTCATACAAAGGAGAGACTTTTCCCTTGAGAAAATTCCACAGTGCTGTTTTTGATGCCTCGTCAATGTTTACAAAGTGGATAGCAACACCATCAGCCCCTTTTCTTATAACCCTCCCTTCCAACACACATTCACCAAAATCTGGCAAATAAGCCTCCAGCCAGATAGTTTTGTTTTCTTCCAGAGAAAGAGACGAACTTAGAAGTGCTCCGTGAAGACTGATATCTCTCATTACTGTCTCAAGAACAATCTCCTCATTTCTATCCCACAAGCGAACCCTAACCGGAATCCTGACTTTGCATCTTACATCTAAACGGGCCATACATACCTCCCTAAGGTTAGGAATAATTAAATAAGGCCCCACTTAAATAAAACTTCGATAAAATCCCCCAGTAAGATGACGATGAAATTTAAATTATTATATACCATTTCAGCTTAAATTTAACTAAAAAATTAACTTTCAACAACTCTTCCATCAATCTTCTCAAAATCCTTAATTCCAAAATGCTCTCTTGCAAACTCCCCTAATTGTCTTCCTGTTTTAAAAATTTCATCTTTATATTCATAACTATGGACCAATG
>JALUAR010000087.1 GCA_027050975.1 Thermodesulfovibrio sp. | reverse complement strand
TCTCAACTCTGGTTACATGATACTGAAGCAGGCAGAACATTATCTTGATTCTGACAGACGGCTTGACCTTGCGAGAAGGTTTGTTGACGGCGCTGTATCGAATATTATTAAGGTTATCGGATACTACTGTAATCGCGGCAAGGAGCTAAATTCATGCATTAATAGAATCCAGTCCATCAGTGAGAGCCTGCATGGCTGTGCAACAACAGAAGAATTGATGGCAATCGAAGGGAATATTAGAGAGCAATACTATAAGGCATTCGATATAATTCTCGACAATGAACATTTTGTATTCCAGGAGAGAACAAAGCGTCCGCCAAAGAACCGTTTGAACTCTTTAATAAGCTTCGGGAACTCTCTTTTGTATACCACTGTGCTAAGTGAGATTTATCAGACCCATCTTGATCCGAGGATCGGATTCCTTCATGCAACCAACTTCAGAAGATTTTCCTTGAATCTTGATGTGGCTGAAATCTTCAAACCCATTATTGTTGACCGCATTATATTCACTCTTATAAACAAGTCCATGATCAAGGCAAAACACTTTGAGGAAAGGCTTGGGGGAATTGTACTCAATAACAAGGGAAGAGAACTCTTTGTAAGAGAGTTTGACGAGAGATTGAAGACTACAATAAAACACAGAGGTCTTGGAAGGAATGTCTCTTATAGAAGGCTGATAAGGATAGAGCTTTACAAGCTGGAAAAACACCTGATGGGAGATGAAGAATATAAGCCCTTTGTCGCAAGGTGGTAAAGTTGTTAGTTCATAGTTCATGGCTCATAGCTCGTAGTTCATAGACAAGGATAATAAACATGTATGTGATTCTTGTATATGATATTAAGGAGGAGAGGGTTTCAAAGGTGCTGAAGACCTGCAGGAAGTATCTAAACTGGGTGCAGAACTCGGTGTTTGAAGGAGAGATAACAGAGGCAAAACTGGAAAAACTGAAGGTAGAACTCAGAAAGATTATGGACGATGATGAAGACTCCGTGATAATCTACAAGATGCGCACAACCCGTTACAGCGATAGAGAAATTATGGGAGTTGAGAAAGGTGGGGAGGAGCTTATCCTTTAATGTCGTCAACCTGTAATATTGCAGAAACCACCTGAGTCAGACGATCCTGTTTTTGTTGACACTTCAAGAAGTTATTAAGTATAATCCATTTAAACCTGATATGTTCATTGAAACAAAAGATATTGATTTTTCGCTATAAAAATGGATTTGTAGAGTACCTATAAGGAATTGAAACTCGTCTTCGGGCTGTATGTCAAGTATATTGTATATATTTGTAGAGTACCTATAAGGAATTGAAACCCGGCTCTTCGATGCCAGATGCCCAAATACCTTTTGCAAATTTGTAGAGTACCTATAAGGAATTGAAACTATGCATATCCAGAGAGCAAAAACAACGGTTTGATGATTTGTAGAGTACCTATAAGGAATTGAAACTATACTACGACAAGTTGATATTTGTTATACACTGATTTGTAGAGTACCTATAAGGAATTGAAACCTCTTACTCTCTCCATGACTCCTCCATCCTCACTCCATTTGTAGAGTACCTATAAGGAATTGAAACTCTCTTGTGTCTCATTATCAAAAATTGTTATCATCATTTGTAGAGTACCTATAAGGAATTGAAACTCTCCAACTTTAATCTCCTGACTCATCACGCCACATATTTGTAGAGTACCTATAAGGAATTGAAACAAACCTCAAGTTTGGACATCACCATCTTCAAAACCTATTTGTAGAGTACCTATAAGGAATTGAAACAGCCACCGTTCATACTCATATCTCTGCTTGAGCCATATTTGTAGAGTACCTATAAGGAATTGAAACTCTCGCAGGCTACGAGCCATACTTGTCCCTTGCGTAGATTTGTAGAGTACCTATAAGGAATTGAAACCTGCCATGTTAACAAGGACGACATCACCATCACAGAATTTGTAGAGTACCTATAAGGAATTGAAACGCGACCTGTAAACCTCTTCAATCTCTTCTGGCTCTGATTTGTAGAGTACCTATAAGGAATTGAAACTTTAAGGAGGCATCATGGGGAAAAAAGCAGATGAATTAATTTGTAGAGTACCTATAAGGAATTGAAACGAGGATGAGTAATCTGAGGCCCGAGGTTCTGCAGCAGAATTTGTAGAGTACCTATAAGGAATTGAAACATCTTCACCGTAAACTCCAACAGTTCAGAAAAAAACAGCTGAACAGAGCCTTTGCCTTTCTGATACCTTCCTGTATTCCTCTCGGAACCAGTTCTATCCTTGACATCCCTTTTGATATACTTTAGTATAAGGCTCGGATAGTTGGAGTCGGAACAGGCTCTGCCACTTCGGTGGTATCCCTTCCGGCAGTACCAGCGAGCCTTTTTAATTCTGTCAAACCTTGATTTCCCGTAAGTACGGAGAGACATTAATAGTAGCTGGAAGTAAAGGGAGTCGATTATAGATTGACTAATCAATCCGAAAATGGCATGATTACATTATGCATACACTGATATTTCTGAAATCCCTCGTAATTATCCTCAGCATTTCGGCAGCTGTGGTATTTCTGCTGCACAGGCTCAGAGTCCCTTCCATTGTCGGATTCCTTTTAGCAGGGATGCTTCTTGGTCCTCATGGTTTTCATCTTTTAAAAGAGACAGAAACTATCCAGACCTTTGCAGAGATAGGTGTAATTCTGCTGCTCTTCACAATAGGTCTTGAATTCTCTCTATCCAGATTCCTGAGAATGCGTCTGGAGGTTTTTGGCATAGGAGGGCTTTATGTTTTGATAGCCATAGTTCTAACCACTTTGACTTCCTATCAATGGCTGAACTCTCTCTATACCGCTATCTTCATAGGCTTTCTGGTTGCCTTGAGCAGTACAGCTATTGTAATGAAACTACTTTCCGAAAGGGCAGAGCTTGACACCCTCCATGGAAGAATCTCTTTAGGAATCCTCATTTTTCAAGACCTCTGTGTTGTTCCTTTTATGCTATTTATTCCTATTATGTCAGGCGAAGGAGGGGTAATCGATCTAATCTTGACATTTGGAAAAGCCCTTGCCATAGTTGCAGTAGTTCTACTTTCTGCTCGATGGATCGTGCCTAAATTGTTGCATCAAATAGTCCATACAAAAAGCCGTGAATTGTTTGTAATTACAATCCTGATTTTGTGCTTTGGCATAGCCTTTCTTACGTCTGAGTTCGGTCTTTCCCTTGCGCTTGGGGCATTCCTTGCAGGACTTGTAATTTCAGAATCTGAGTATGTCCACGAAGCAACCTCTGCGATACTGCCATTTAAAGATAGTTTCAACGGCCTGTTTTTCATATCCGTAGGGATGCTCATGAATACAACATTTTTTGTGAGCAATCTTAAACTTGTTGTCTCGTTCGTTATCGGCATAATTCTGATTAAGTTTATAAGCGGTTTTCTGTCAATGTATCTACTGAGACGTCCTCTGCGCACATCAATTCATACAGCAATGAATCTTGCCCAGGTTGGTGAATGTTCATTTGTACTTGCCGTGGCCGGAGTTTCGGCAGGCGTGATCTCGAATAATATATATCAGGGGGTTTTATCAGCCTCTGTATTAACAATGTTGTTTACTCCGTTCATAATACAGGTCTCGCCCTTTATATCAAACAGACTGAGTTCTTATAAACTACTACAACGATTGGAGAGAAACAAAGAGTTACTCGGAACAGAAATCTCGACTGAAAAACTGAAAGATCATGTAATCATTATAGGCTTTGGTTTAAACGGAAGAAATCTTGCAAGGGTCTTGAAAGAGATAAATATTCCTTATGTGGTCCTGGAACTAAATATCAAAACGGTCAGAGAGATGAGAAAGCAAGGAGAACCGATTTACTATGGAGATGGCACCAAGGTTGAGGCGCTTTCAAGGCTGGGAATAAAAACTGCAAAGATTCTCGTCGTGGTAATTTCCGATGCCGCATCTTGTCGGCAAATTGTTCAGTTAGCAAGAAAAGAAAACCCCACGTTATTTATTATTGCAAGAACCCGTTATGTTGCTGAGGTGGATGCTTTGTTCAGACTGGGTGCGGATAGTGTTATACCCGAAGAGTTTGAAACCTCCATAGAGATATTCTCGAGGGTACTCGACCATTATAAGGTACCAGAAAAAGTGATATCCGATTTTGTTGATACAATAAGAAGAGACGGCTACATACTATTGCGACAGCGAGAAATCTCTATCAGGAGGTATCTGCCGGAACAATATACTATACTGTCAAACTTAAACATAGAGACGATTGGCATCCCTGCTGACTCTCCTGTTGCGGGTAAATCCCTAAAGGAACTGGCTTTTCGAACAAAAACAGGTGCTACAATAATAGCGGTCGAGCGTAATGGTCAGACACAGACAACTATTGATCCTGAGTTCAGCCTTCAGGCCGGTGACATCGTGTTTGTTACAGGCAGTGAAAATGACATAAAAAAAGCAACAGCCTATCTTACCACTGGGAAGATCTGAAAAGGCGGATAATTTATGAAAAAACAGAATTTTAAATATATTGCTATTATTCTTATTGCAGCTGGCATCACTGTATTTGTATTTCTCCAGAATATCTCCACTTACAGACTCGCCAAAGAGGCTTCCGAATCAGTACTGAGAAACACCTCATACTTTATCGGAATAACCCTGTACCAGTCACTGAACCGAACAGGAATCGACGAGGAACTCTTTCTTGATATAATAAAAAATCAACAATGGGAGGAGATCGCCTTTATTGCCCTTTACAATAGCAACGGCAGGATCCTTCTACATTCGAGCAAAAGAATGATTAATAAAATCGCAACCGATCCGAATATTAAAAAACATATTATTAAAGAGACCCCTTCTTATTATTACAAGGAACTTGCTACCGGTGAAACAGTTTATATCCTTGACATGCCTGTAGGAATTCACAGGCTCAACCCGGAAACATACCTTCTACGGGTAGCTCTCCATACCTACCCTGCATCGGCTCCGATCAGATATTCCAAAGTTCATGCACTTACAGCATCTGTTTTTGTTCTTTTCCTCTGGGCATTAACAGTCCTATTTATAATATACTCCAGGAGAGTTGAGGCATTACAGAGAAGGGAGTACGAAAAACGAAATCTCTTGAGGATTGGTGAGATGGCTGCTGTGCTTGCTCATCAGATCAGAAGCCCCTTAAGTGCAATAAAGGGCTTTGCCCAGTATATCCAGGAGAAGCCCCCTGAGGACGAAACAATAAAGGAAGGCATTAGCGTAATAGTATCAGAATCCAAAAGACTTGAACATCTCACAGAGGAACTCCTCCTTTATGCAAAAAGCCGTGAGATAAGGACAGACAGTTTTTACCTTGATGCGCTGATTGAGGAAGTCCTCATGCTCTTTGAGGGAAACGATAAAGGAATTACTTTCAGAACCTCCCTGGCAGCAAATGACCTTATAGTTACTGACAGAGAGAAGCTACGGCATATACTTATAAATATTATCCAGAATGCCATTGAAGCATCTGAACCCGATGGAGTTATAACCATTGAGACCAATCAGCCAAGGGGCATGATAGAAATTCGTATAACCGACCAGGGCGTGGGCATGGATGAAGAGACGCTGAAGAGGACATTAGAGCCCTTTTTTACAACCAAACCCAAAGGCACAGGCCTTGGTCTATCTATTGTGGACGACCTCACAAGGGCATTAGGTGGCAGGTTAAAGATTCAAAGCAGTCCTGGAAAAGGCACAACAGTAACCATCACAATCTCAGGGAGACTGAAATGAGCAAGAAAAATTATCGCATTCTTGTTGTTGATGACGAAGCCTCCATTCTCTTGCTTTTAAGAAGGATTCTTGAGGATGATGGATACACTGTAAAGACGGCAAAGGATGGCAAAGAGGCTCTTGCTGTTGCTGAGAGGTTTAAACCTCACCTGATAATCACAGATCTTAAAATGCCTGTTATGGATGGTATTACACTCATAGAGCAATATAAAGAGATAGATTCTGAGGCAGACTTCCTTGTACTCACCGCCTATGGCACAGTAGAGACAGCCATTAAGTCAATGAAACTGGGTGCCCTTGATTATATCCTGAAACCTCTTAAAGAGCCAGATGAACTCAGGATGGCCATTCGAAGGGCCTACGAAAGAAGAAGACTGATTGATGAAAACAGAGCCCTCAAGTCAGAGACATTAAGCATACTGCCTCCTGTAGAGGTTATCTTTGCTGATATGGAGGATATACTGGATGATGTCAGGGCAGTGGCCCCAACCTCCTCAACTGTATTGCTTACTGGAGAGACAGGCACTGGAAAGGGACTGATTGCCAAGGTAATCCATCAGCTAAGTGGCAGAACAGGCCCTTTTGTGGAGGTTAACTGTGCCTCGGTACCTGAGAACCTTCTGGAAAGTGAATTCTTCGGCCACGAAAAGGGTGCTTTCACAGGAGCGATCAGTTCAAGAAAAGGAAAGTTTGAGATTGCCTCAGGGGGTACCATATTCCTTGACGAGATAGGAGAGATGCCCCCTCATATGCAGGCAAAGCTGCTCAGGGTACTTCAGGATGGCACTTTTGAGCACCTCGGTGGAAATACCACACTCCACACGGATGCAAGGGTTGTTTGCGCAACTAACAAAGACCTGAAAAAAGAGGTCGCAGAAGGCCGTTTCCGAGAAGACCTCTATTTCAGGCTTAGCGTATTCCCCATAAGGCTGAAACCCCTCAGGGAGAGGAAAGAAGCCATCCCTGTGCTTGTGGAGTACTTTGTGAACACCATCTCCAGAAGGCTTGGCAAGGCACCACTGAGGGTGAGTGAAGATACCATGAAAAGACTCTCTGCCTATCACTGGCCTGGCAATGTACGGGAACTGCAGAATGTACTCGAAAGGGCTATTATTCTTTCCCGAACAGATGTGCTTAACCTTTCAAGAATAGCCCTTGAGGAATCTCCAGCCTCTCAGCCACTAATAGGGACTCTTAAGGAACTTGAAAGACAGGCTATTGAACAGACCCTGAAAAGATTCAATGGAAACAGAAAAAAGACCGCTGAGGCACTGGGAATTTCACTGAGGTCTCTCCAGTACAAGATAAAGGAATACGAATTACAGAGGAACTAAAACATTTCACTCAGTGGACGGTACTTCGTGATTTAGAAAAACGATTACAAAAAAGATAAAGTGTAATCAAACCTGCAACTCCAGCCACAAAGGAAGCAATAAGAATTCCAAGCTTTGCATAATCCAGCATTTCAGGCCTTTCAAAAGAGAGACCAGCTATAAACATGGACATGGTAAAGCCAATACCTCCAAGTATGCTTGCTCCGATTATATGGGGCCACGTTACTCCTTTGGGCAGTGAGGCAAGTCCACTTTTAACCGCCAGCCATGACATAAAAGTAATCCCCAGAGGTTTGCCAAGAAGCAGTCCTAAGATGATTCCCAGAGTGAGAGGTGATGTTACTGCGTGCATTACATCCATCCCTTCAAGTACAATACCGGCATTGGCAAGGGCAAACAGAGGCACCACAACAAATGCCACCCAGGGATGAAGTGAATGCTCAAGCCTCTGAAGAGGGGTTTCCACATGATGACAGGCCATCTCAATGGATTGCACTACACTCAGATGCCTCTGGTTTAATAAAATAGAGTGCCCGCATCCTTCCGGCGGACATTGAAACTCACTCAGAAAATACCCTACCTCCTGGATGAATCTGTCCGTATCATACCTGCCACGGGCAGGAATAAACATTGCTATTACAATACCTGCTACTGTTGCATGAAGTCCTGTCCCAAGCAAAGCCAGCCAGAGCCCTATACCCAACACTGCATAAAAAAGGGTCTTCCTTACCTGGAAAAAACTTAGCACAGCAATACATGATACTATTAGCAAACTGACCAAAAAATACTTGACAACAATCTCCTTAGTGTAGAAAAGAGCAATTACAAAAACAGCCCCTAAGTCATCTGCTATTGCAAAGGCTGACAGAAAGATCCTTAATCCCAGGGGAACCCGGTTACCCAGAACATAAATCGCACCCAGGGCAAAGGCTATATCAGTGGCCATGGGAATTCCCCAGCCGTGTGCAGAGGGCTGGCCGTAATTAAGAGAAAAATAAATTAGAGCCGGTACAAGCATACCACCAATGGCAGCAGCAACCGGCAATAATGCCTTTCTGAAGGAGGCAAGCTCTCCTACAAGTATCTCACGCTTGATCTCCAGCCCTACGATAAAGAAGAAGACAGCCATTAGCCCTTCATCAATCCAGTGACGAAGGCTTTTACTGATCATAATGTCTCCCAGCGCAATTGTGAGATCGGTCTCCCAGAAATGATGATAGGTTGAAGAATAAGGAGAGTTCGCCCAGATGAGCGCAATCAATGTAGCCAGAGCAAGGAGCAAGCTACTGGAGGCCTCTTTCTTCAGAAACAGCTGAAAAGGACGGACAAATTGAAAGTTTAGCTCTCCTCTTTTTGCAAAGAAATTTTTTATTTTTTCTATTCCCATGATATTGAAATGATCAATACACTAAGATAATCAACGAAATTCTGCCGTTATAAAACGTTATATTTTGACGCCTCATCTTAACAATATTTTCATATTTTAATATACCTACCTGTCTTTTTAAAATATAAATCCTCATTCCATAAGTCAAGTACCTCTTTTCAGACAATCAGGAACGCAATTTTTGCACTTCCGTGAAATGATTGCATCCGGAAAATTCGCACTAACTTATCTAATACATTGATTTTACAGGAAAAATATATCTGGCACAACCATTGCTTCTATATACTGACAGTTGACGAGATACAGAACAACAGGCTACGGGTATTTACCCGAATCAAAAAACCAGTAAAGGAGGAATGAAAGATGAAACGGTTACTTGCCGGTACTATTGTCTCCCTGTTTCTGCTTACAGGAACAACGGTCTTTGCCACGGATTTCAGCAAATACTCAACAGAGGAGCTTGCAAAGATGAGGGGCACCATGTGGCAGGCAACAGAGCAGGAAAGGGAAGCATTCAGAGCAGAGTGGCAGAAAAGGGTTCAGAACATGTCACCCGAGCAAAGGCGGCAGTACATCGGTAAGCCTGCAAATGCGGGATTAAGGGCAGGCAGAGGAATGATGAAAGGAAGGGGTTACGGAAGAAGGTAATCCTGAAAAGGGGAGTAGCATCAGCTACTCCCCCTTGAATCCATATCAAGGAGGTTTACAGATGGAAAACAGAGGATTTTACAGCAGAGGCTTTGTCTCTTTTCTTACGCTTTTTGGATTCCTGATAATGTCGATTACAGGCATAGTCCTGTACATCGAGCCTTACGGCAGGGTGGCCTACTGGACGGACTGGCGTTTTATCGGCCTTAGCAAGAGTGACTGGGGAAACATCCACATTATTTCCAGTCTGCTCTTTTTAATAGCAGGCGGATTTCATCTCTATTACAACTGGAGGGCATTGATGAACTACATCTTCAACAAGGTCACCGGAGGACTGAAGCTGAAGCGGGAGTTGGCATTTTCAGGACTTATATCAGTCATTATAATCATAGGGGCAATATATCAGATTCCACCGCTACGCTACATAATTGATCTGAACGAGTATATTAAAGAGAAATGGGTGGTAAGCAAGGAGTATGAACCTCCATACGGACATGCTGAACTCACCTCTCTGAGGGTCTTTGCAAAGAAGATGAACATCGATCTGGAAAAGACTCTGGAGGAATTCAAAAAACAGGGAATCGTAGTAAGAAACGTTACGGACACGCTAAAAAAGATTGCTGAAGACAACCATACCTCTCCGATGAATCTTTATATTATAATGAAAAAATTCGAAAAGAAAGCCCCTGCAAAGGCCATCACTTACACTCCGGATAAGGTGGAGGAAGAATTTGCAGGCTCAGGTATCGGAAGAAAGCGGTTTGCCGACCTTTGCGGAGAGTTAAATCTGGATATTTCCCTGATCAGAAAGAGACTGCAGGACAAAGGCATCAAGATAAAAGATGACGAAACACTAAAAAAGGCTGCAGCCAGGTATGGTATTAACCCGATAGAGATACTGAAAGCAATCCTGATAGAGAATTACAAACCTGCAAAAATGAAGGAGGCATAAATGAAACGATTCTTCTCATTAGCATTTGTCTTGTTATTGTTTATTGGCCAGGCATCTGCAGAGGACGGCTATGACCCCAATACCGAGGTAGCAGTCTCAGGTGTGATAAAAGAGGTGTTGGATACTGAGCGCGGTGCTGTCAGGTTTCTTTTAGAGACAGAGTCGAGACAATATACCATTGTGACAGGTCCATGGTGGTATCTTGATAGTATCGGGTTAACTTTACAGGCTGGCATGAGGGTTCAGGTCACAGGGTCAAAACTATATAACAGAAGGGGAGAGTTACTGATCATCACCTACACCCTTGAAACGATTTCAGACCGCAAAACCTACAGGTTCAGAGATGACAACCTCCTACCGTTATGGAGGGGTGGAAGAAAGGGCAAGTTTTGAGTTCTTGGTTCATCGTTCGTTGTTCATAGTTTTTAATTTCCATGAGGCAACAACATCATCTTGCTGGTCTGATGCCGGCAAGTCTTATCTGGAGGGTCTTTCCTCCCTCCCACTCATTCAGCTTTGGAGTGTATGCCACATCCACGGAATTTGTACCATCGAGCATCTCCAGCATTCCTCCCATATCGAATCCAATGGCATCAAGGCTGATGGATTTCTCCCTGAGTCTTACCTTGAGGTGGTTGTTTCCTACCACCCTGGGGTCAACAAACTCGAGCCCCTTTGTACCCAGAATCGGTTCCGGATTGCCACAGCCCAGGGGCTCAAGCAGGGAGATCTCTCTTAGGAGATTGAAGTTCACCTCTTTCAGAGAGACCGAGGCATCTATGGTAAGGGTTGGAATGAGGTCCTCATCCGAGAGGGTCTCGGAAATGATCTGGTTCATTCTATGCTCAAACTCCTCTAAGTTTTCCACCTTAAGCTTCAGGCCTGCTGCCTGCCTGTGTCCACCAAAGGCCAGCAACAGATCTCTACATTTTGATATCCCTTCATACAGATCAAAGGAAGGTATGCTCCTTGCCGAACCCTTGGCAATATCTCCCTTGATGTTAAAAACAAAGGCCGGTCTGTAATACGCCTCTGCAAGGCGGGCAGCAACAATGCCTACCACACCTTCGTGCCATCCTTCAGATGCTAACACTATGGATAAGTCAAACCCCTTGAGCTTGAGCTGTTCAAATGCCTCGTTCTGTACCTCCTCCTCAATCCTCTGCCGTTTGCTATTAAGTTCGTTAAGCCTCCTTGCAATACTGTACGCCTCATCAACATCACCGGTAAGAAGCAGCCTGATAACATCATTGGCATTGTCAATCCTGCCCGAGGCATTCAATCTCGGTATAAGAGTAAAAGAGAGCAATCCTGTTGAGACAGCCCTGCCATTAATACCGGAAACCTCCTTTAATGCCTTGACTCCGGGTCTCATGCTCTCATCAATCAGCCTCAACCCCTCTTTTACAATCACCCTGCTGTCCTCTATCAAGGGAATAACATCAGCCACTGTGCCAAGGCATGCAAGATCCAGCAGATCTGCCACGTCAGATGGGTTTATGAGCGCCATTGCCACCTTATAGGCCACTGCAGAACCTGAAAGCAGAGGGGCCCTCCCATCTATTCTCGGATTCACGACAGCCGCTGCCCGGGGCAGTATTGGACTTCCAGAGTCATCCCTTTTAGGTTCATGATGGTCTGTTATGACCACCTCTATACCCCTGGCCTTTGCAAGATCAACTGCCTCAAAAGATGTGATTCCACAGTCAACCGTTACCACAAGATGGGCCCCCATATCCGAGGCAAAGTCCACACCCACCTTGTTAAAGCCATATCCATGACTGAGTCTGTCAGGAATAAAATAAGCAACTTCACCGCCAAGGCGCTCCAAGGCTGAAACCATTATTGCCGTGCCTGTTAATCCGTCAGTATCATAATCCCCGTGTACAAGGATTCTTTTGCCTGATTTTACAGCCTCCTTTATTACAGAGGTGGCCTCCAGCATACCGGGAAGCTCAAGGGCATCGGAAAGGCTATCCATTGTAGGAGAAATGAACCTCCTGATCTCATCCGGTGTCTTTATACCTCTGTTAATCAGAATCTGGGCAAAGGCCGGAGAGACAGATGCAGCACGACAGAGATATTTTATGTACTCGGGATTTGTACGCTGAACAAACCAACGCCTATTGGGCATCCAGGCTCCCTGCTACCTCTTTGAGGTCAGAGGCTTTTTACCCTTCCACATCAGAACAATGGGACTTGCAACAAATATTGATGAATAGGTTCCCACAAGAATACCCAGTATCATGGCAAGGGCAAAATCATGGATCACCTCACCGCCAAAGAAAAACAGGGCTCCTGCTGCAAGAAGGGTGGTTATGGAGGTGATGAGGGTCCTGGAAAGAACCTCGTTTATACTCCTGTTCATTACCTTCTCCAGGGACTCCCTCTTTACAAAACGAAGATTCTCCCTTATCCTGTCGAAAACGACAACGGTATCTGTAAGGGAATAACCGGCAATTGTAAGGAGTGCACTGACAAGAATCAGATTAATCTCTTTGTTCATAAGATTAAATATGCCCAGCACAGCAAGAACATCATGGAAGGTGGCTGCCGTGGCTCCAACGCTGAAACGGAACTGGAACCTCCAGGCAATGTAGATAAGAATGCCCGCCGTTGCAGCCAGGATGGCCCACATCGCATCCCTCCTGAGCTTTGCTCCTACCTTAGGACCTATCTCTGTGGTGTAATCAACAGTAATTTTATTATTGTCCTTGAAACCTTCCCTGAGGGTGGATATGATCTTCTCAGAGAGGGCTCCTATGGAATCCTCCTTCTTTTTTATACGAATTAAAACCTTATTTACCGTAGGAAAATCCTGGAGGTCGAATCCCTTCACTCCTCCATTCTCCAGAACCTTACGCACCTCCTGAAGGGTAACAGGCTTTTCAAACTTCAGCTGCACTGCTGTTCCACCTGCGAAGTCAATCCCGAGATTGGCTGTCCCTTTTATTACCTGGAAAATTGCCATTATGCCAAGCACCATCAATATGCCTGAAATAACAAAGGCGATCTTTCTGTAGCCCAAGAAGTTAATGTTTGTCTTTCTTACAATTTCAATCATATGCTCAGCTTCTTGACCTCCCTTCTTGAATTGATGATGTCAAAGACTGTCTTGGTACCAACAAGGGCAGTAAAGAGATTGATGGCAACACCAAGGAACAGGGTCACTGCAAACCCCTTGATCGGACCTGTGCCATACTGATAAAGCACTGCTGCGGTAATCAGAGTGGTTATATGAGAGTCTACAATGGTAATAAAGGCCTTGTCATAGCCTGAATCAACTGCTGCTCTTGGTGTCTTCCCGGCTCGTAACTCCTCCCTCATCCTTTCGAACATAAGCACATTGGAGTCCACCGCCATACCTATCGCCAGAACAATACCTGCAATACCGGGAAGTGTAAGGGTAGCATTTAGAAATGCCATGGCTCCCAGCAGAAGAATAACATTAAGTACCATTGCAAGGTCAGCAATAAGCCCGGCAAGCTTGTAGTACACAGCCATAAAGACCACAACCAGGAGCACCGCAATTATGCCTGCCTTCTTCCCTGCCTCTATGGAATCCCTTCCCAGGGAGGGACCAACTGTTATGTTCTGAAGAAGCTTCACCGGTGCCGGCAGGGCACCAGCCCTGAGCACTATTGCCAGATCCTTGGCCTCCTCCATGGTGAAGTTACCCGAGATCTGTGCATTACCTCCTGCTATGCGCTCCCTGATTACTGGAGCTGAATAGACATTACCATCCAGTATGATGGCAAGGCGCTTCTTTACGTACTTTGCCGTTATCTTCTCAAACAGTTCTGCACCTGCATCATTGAAGGTAAGAGAGACATAAGGCTCGTTATATCTCTGGTCAATGGCAACCCTTGCCTCAGACAGGAGGTCTCCCGTAAGAAGAACCTCTTTCTTAAGAAGATAGGGTCTCTTGGTAACCTCGCCTGTCTCTTTGTTTACAATACGCTGAAACAGGATTGTGTCATCCTCAGGAATTTTGTCCTTAAATCTCTCAATCAATGCTTCTTCCTCACCGGGTTTTATCGCCACAGGCAATTCCGCTGCCACGGGAGACTCATCATCCACAAGACGGAACTCAAGCTGTGCTGTTTTACCGATCAACTCGACTGCCCTTTTGGGGTCCTTATATCCTGGCAGCTGAACAACTATCTCATTTTCTCCCTGCCTGTGAATCACAGGCTCTGCCACACCAAACTGGTCCACCCTGTTGCGGATGGTCTCGAGGGCCTGGTCAATGGCATTGTCCTTTATCCTTTTTGCCTCTTCATCAGAGAGTCTGTAGACAAGCTCACTATCAGATGATACCAGCACCAGGTTGGCATAGCTGTCCTTTATAGCCTTTTTCACTTCTTCGGAAGGAGGTGTCACCTTGATCTGCAGACCTTCAACCTTTACCTCGGCCTTCAGATTTCTTTTCTCAAGGATATCCTTCAGACGCTGTGCTATTCTTTCGGTGGTAATCTCAACAGCCCTTTCACCCTGCACCTCAAAGACAAGATGCACCCCTCCTCTGAGGTCAAGTCCAAGGGCTATACCACGATTCGGCATATTGTCCTTCCACCACTGAGGCATATACTTGAATAAAGGGGTATTAGGAAGAAAGAATATAATGGCCAGTAACACCGTACCAATGATAAGGGCAACCTTCCACTTAATCTGCTTCATCGCACCTCCTAAGCCATTCGTGTATTGTTAATGTAGAGGTTAAACTCTGTGTCAAGAACCTTGGCCGCCTTCCTGCAGCCAATCATCCTTGAGAGGAATATCTCAAAATACTCGATAACCTGTGAAATTCTTGTATCTATCACGAGTGAAAGGGTTATGATTCTTTTGTCAGGGTCAACATTCAACTCGGACTCAGTTGCAGCATAATTTACCCTGTCATGTATATCTTCAGTAACCATCGAGGGGTTTCTCACCCTGCTTCTGTGAACATCTGCCTTATCTGCTATAAGAAGTGCAGCTGCAATCTCGTCCGGAATAGCTCCCTCCGCCTCATCATGCACCACTATGGCGGTCATAATTCTTGTTATGTCTTCAAGAGGAAACCCCACCTCTGTAAGAATCTCTTTAGCAAGGATGGCTCCCATCTTGTGATGCATGTTTCTGCCCAGCATGTTTCCTATGTCATGAAGAAAACCAGCTGCAGCAGCCAGTCGGGCTACATCCTCAGGATAGGAGAGTTTCTTCAGGATCCTGTAAGCAGTCTTTGATACTATCCTGCAATGACGGAAGCCGTGCTCCGTATAGCCGATACTATCAAGGTACCGGTCAGCAGCCTCAATGTATAGTCGGGCCTTTTGATTGTTGTAAAGATCTTCTATATCAGGGAGCTTTTCAGTCTTCCTCTGCAGAAGTCCTGACTGTTGCAATGTATGCCTTCCCTAACTTGATTTTTGTATTCTCAGCAATTTTCAGCGTTACTGTTTTCTCGCCCACTGAGTCTACAACACCATAAATTCCCCCGGAGGTAATAACCTTATCTCCCTTCTTCAGGGATGCCAGCATCTCTCTGTGCTCCTTGGCTCTCTTCTGCTGTGGCCTGATCAGCAGGAAATAGAAGATGGCAAAGATAATAATCAGTGGCAAAAAACTTGTAAATATGGCCTGTGGACCACCTGGCTGCCCACCCTGCGGAGCCGGTCCCATTGCCCAGGCTATTGAATCAAACATTCTTCACCTCCAGATATAGTAATCGGTCATGCTCTCTGACCATGTTTTTGCATCAAGGTATTATACTTTTTCTTGTAATTACTTTTCAATTAGTTTTTTAGCCTCTTAAGTTGTTAATTGCTCCGTTAGTCAGGCGGTTGGGGTAGTCTACCGTGCTTCTTTATCCTGTTTGTGGGCATCTTAGAGTGACAACAACTTTAATCTGTCTTTCTTCATTTAAATTATGGTAAAATCTCTTCCATGACCAGGACCGGAATCTTTAAAGACATACTATCCCTGATAGGTAACACCCCCCTGGTAAGGATAAACCATCTTACAGGGGAAACGGACGCGGAGGTGTATGCAAAGCTTGAAGGCTTCAATCCTGGCGGCTCTGTAAAGGACCGCATAGCCCTCAGCATGATAGAAGCAGCTGAAAAAGAGGGAATACTCAAACCCGGTGGAACAATCATAGAACCCACCAGCGGAAACACAGGAATCGGTCTCGCCATGGTTGCTGCTGTCAAGGGGTACAGGCTAATACTAACTATGCCTGAAACAATGACTGTGGAACGGAGGCAATTACTTCAGGCCTTTGGTGCAGAACTTATTCTTACAGAGGGAAGCAAAGGCATGATGGGAGCCGTGGAAAAGGCCGAGGAACTGGCTCTTAAAAACAGGGACTTTTTCATGCCACAGCAGTTTGAAAATCCTGCAAACCCTGATGTTCACAGAAAGACCACGGCACCGGAAATTATCTCGGCCCTTGGCACTGTACCTGATGCCTTTGTTGCAGGAGTGGGTACCGGAGGAACTATTACAGGGGTTGGCGAGGTGTTTAAAGAAAAAAGAAAGGACTGTTATGTGGTAGCAGTAGAGCCTGCCTCCTCACCTGTTCTTTCCGGCGGAGACCCTGGACCACATGGCATACCTGGCATAGGTGCAGGCTTTTTTCCCGGAATTCTCAATACCAAGGTCTACGATGAAGTGATTCCTGTCAGGGATGAAGATGCACGGGAGATGACCAGGCAGCTGTCCCTGAAAGAAGGAATACTGGCAGGAGTCTCCTCCGGAGCTGCAATGTGGGCAGCCCTTCAGGTAGCACGTAAGCTGGGCAGTGGAAAGAAGGTTGTGGTCATTCTGCCTGACAGGGGAGAACGGTACCTCAGCATGAACCTCTACACTTAAGCTCTCCTTTATCTTATTTAACACTAATATAAGGGGGGGCGGTATTATTAAATATCTTGTAATGCTATCTCCTCACCCTGAGCACACCATCTACAGAGGCAATCCGATTTTTCAGGGTTATCAATTGATCCCTGTCTTTAACTTCAAGAATAAATGTCAGATGTGCCCTTCGGTCATGTGTAGTGGTTGCCTCGAGATGACTGATATTCACATCCATTGATGACATCAGAGAGGTCAGTGTTGCCAATATGCCCGGCTTGTCCACTGTCTCAATATAAAGGCGGGCAGGGGTGGTCTGGACCTCATCGGACATCCAGTCCACATCAACAAGCCTGGCATCATCAACAGCTATGCGCTCCAGGTTGGGGCAATCTCTTCTGTGAATTGTTACCCCCTTTCCTCGAGTCACAAAACCAACGAGTCTGTCTCCCGGGACAGGATAGCAACAGCGAGCGGTATGATAGAGAATATTGTCAATACCTTTTATCTTTATTCCCTTTACTTCGGACTTCTTCTTAGCCTTTTTCGGTGCAACAGGCTCCTCTGTCTTTTCTTCGGGCATAAGCTTGTTCACAACCTGATGAACGGAAACCTTACCGTAACCAATGGATACGAGCAGATCCTCTGTGCTCTTCATGCTGAAGGATTTTGCTATCTCCTCCATCTCCTCTGATTTAATAAGATTTGGACTGAATCCTTTTTTCCTTAGCTCTGTCTCTAGCATCTTGTGTCCAAGCTCAAGGCTCTGTTTCCTTTCCTCAGCCTTTATCCACTGCTTGATTCTGGTTTTTGCCCTCTGGGTGACAACGAAGTTAAGCCAGTCCCTGCTTGGCCCATGAGAAGGAGATGTTATGATCTCCACGGTATCACCGCTTTGTAACTGATACCTGAGAGAGACTATCCTTCCGTTGACCCTTGCACCGATACATCTGTGGCCTACCTCTGTATGAATGTTATATGCAAAATCCACAGGTGTTGAACCTGCGGGAAGCTCCTTTATTTCACCTCTGGGAGTAAATACATACACCACATCCGGCACGACCTCACCCTTCACCATCTCTAAGAATTCCCTTGCATCCTTCAGGTCCTTTTGAGAATGTATCAACTCCCTGAGCCATCTTATGTACCTGGCATCTTTCTCCATCACCTTGCCATTCTCTTTATACATCCAGTGCGCAGCTATACCTTCCTCTGCTATTCTGTGCATATCCTCGGTTCTAATCTGGAACTCCACTCTCTCACCTTTGGGGCCCACCACAGAGGTATGCAGTGACTGATACATATTGGATTTAGGCAGTGCGATGTAATCCTTGAATCTGCCCGGAATGGGTCTCCAGAGCGAGTGAATAAGCCCAAGGATCTCATAACAATGAATCTTGGTGTCAGTAATTATCCTGAGACCAAGAACATCATAGACCTCCTCAAAGGGAATCTTCTGAAGGATCATCTTCCTGTATATTCCATACAGATGCTTAACCCTTCCTGTAACCTCACCGGGAATGCCGTTTTCAGCCAGTTTCTTTCTAACCTGCTCTGCCACCTCGTTGATGTAGCCTTCCTGCTCTTCGCGTCTTTTGGCAACTTTCTTCAGGAGTGATTTATACACATCCGGATTTAGATATTTGAAACTGAGGTCTTCAAACTCCGTTCTCATCCAGCCGATACCAAGTCTGTTTGCCAGGGGTGCGTATATTTCCAGTGTCTCCTGGGCAATACGTTTTTGCTTGCCAGGAGGCAGATGCTGCAGTGTACGCATATTATGAAGCCTGTCAGCAAATTTTATCAGTATTACCCGGATGTCCTCTGCCATTGCAAGGAACATGCGTCTGAAGTTTTCAGCCTGAGCCTCCTCCTTTGTCCTGAACTGCATCTTGCTCAACTTTGTCAGAGCCCCTACAAGAAAAGCTACCTCTTTTCCGAAAAGCCCCTCTATATCCTTGATATTTGCCGCAGTATCCTCAACAGTATCATGAAGCAGACCGGCAATTATAGTAGTTGTATCGAGACGCATGTCCGCAAGTATGGAAGCAACGGAGAGGGGATGATCAATATACGGCGTTCCTTCCAGACGTTTCTGCGTACAGTGCAATTCGTGGGAAAAGTAGTATGCCTTCCTTAAAAGTGTAATATCAGCTCGGGGATCATAAGACTTCACCTTTTGCGTGAGCTCGTCCAGAGTGATCAGTCTGTGCG
>JALUAR010000086.1 GCA_027050975.1 Thermodesulfovibrio sp. | reverse complement strand
CCTTTAAATTTATCCCTTTAATTGCCTTAACCGGGACTGTCCACCTAACTATGTAAATTGTTAAATTATCAAAACACCGGAGGTGGACACTCCTGGGATAAAGATTATAAGTTTAAGTAAATATCTTGAGTTGTAAATCTCTCTAACCGACTGTCCCTTTCTATAAGATGATCCTTCCTATCTCATTATTCCCCTGACCTTGATAGTATAATTTTTTATGGAATACAATTTTTTTAAACAGAACGGTAAACAGGAGAGAGGGATAACTTTAAATGAAAATTTGAAGAAGTAGTTCTAAAGGGAATAGAAGCACATTTTTTAGGAATAAGAAAAAGTTTTAAAGAGGCTTTCCTGTCTGGCAGGATAAAAAGAGCCCCTGTGGAAAGTCACAGGGGCTCTTTGAAGGGTTTTAATTATTCAAACTCTATTTTGTATGCTATATTGACTGTGCTGCCTGAGCTGTCCTGTCCTTCAAAGTATTTCACCTCAATTTTGTTTGATGTTGATGGGATACTGTCAGCACAGATGGCCTTTTCCGAGCCTGTAGTTTCATCTTTGATACGGGTCTCTTTCGTTATATAGATAGTCTTTCCTGAGACGGTAATTGTATAGTTCGTGGAGTCGAATGTGTAAGGATCTGTTCCGGTAGCCTCAATCTCTGGTTGAACCTTCAATGCACTGTACTCCGTCATGCTTCTGTCAGGCACTGTGCAGGGGGTAAAGGCAATGTCATCATCCTCATCAACCTCTATCTTCGTTGCCACAAAGACTGTTCCGTTCCATGTTCCCTCTACCTCAACCTTCATACCCACCTGAAGATCAGCGGAACTGGATACACTGCAGGAGGACTTTCCGTCATCATCGTCGCAATCGAATTCTGTGCTGCTGTCAAACTGGACGGTGACAATCGTGCTGTCAGGCATAAAATGTTTGGCCTTGAGCACCTTAAGGTCAACGCTGTTTGCATTGATTGTATCCACTATACCTTTAAGCTCGTAATCATCGCTTTTTAATTCAAAATAGCCTTCGTGTTCGGACCCATCGGCATCAAGAACTATTTTTGCACTGACCTTATTGGTAGTGGCATCGTAAGTGAACTGTTTCAGATCAAAATCAAGAATAACATGCTGGTTGTCGGTGACATTTGCCGCTCCTGAGACCTCGATAACACACTTGTTGTTAGAACAGGTAGTCCATACATTAGAGTCGTCAAAGGTCGGTTTTAGCTCATTTCCGGAGTTGTCCACAAGAATCAGTTCTTCACCAAGTGTCAGATAAACCTTGCTGTAACTGCCCTGAGGAAGGGAGCCAAGCTTTTCAATCACTCCTCTTAGTTCCGTCAGGTCGTATGTGACTCCCTGTGCATCCTCGAAGGCTGTTACAAGAGACTTGTCCGATGCCTTCTCAAACTCCACCTTGTAGAGGGTTACAAGAACCTGTTGATATGTGTCACTTATATCATCCGTAATGTAAAGACTGGAATTGCTACTACTTGTGGAACCGTCGCCTCCTCCACCTCCGCCACCGCATGAGTACAGCGCAACAGTGAGAATCAAAAACAGAAGCAGTACAAGACCTTTCCTCTGATCTGTTAACCTCTTACGTTGCATGTTGATACCTCCTTTTCCTTTTGTTGGTTATTCGCTCTAATGCTGAGCTTTGTTGCTTAGTTGATTCTTTCAATCTCAGCCTTGTCCGCATAGAATGTATTGTCTGATGCGGAAAAGTTTCCTTCTGCCTCCACAATATCTCCGGGGGTTTTAGAATCATCGATTGTGTTAAAAAATGTGTTTTTGTCAATAGAGTTGCCATTTCTGTCCTCAAACTGTACTCCCGGATTGTTCAGATCCACAAGGAGATTGAGTATTCTGATGGATGCGGATGTTGCAGTCAGGGTTTCCGAGTTTTGATCCACAGGGCCCCTGATCAGATCGTTTCCAGGACCTGGGTCATCAATCCTCTCCAGCTTTGTTGCGATAATCTCTCCACTGTCATTAACAAATCCGCCAAGCTCCACATAGTCACCTGCCTGTAAATCACTGAGTCCGAAATAAATCAGATTCTGAGCCGATTCATCCTTCATTACTGTTGAATTGTTGATTTTTACTGTGAGGCCGAAAACAGTAACTGTGGATTGTGCCAGGCTCACATCATCCACTCTTCCAACTATCATCACCTCCTGTTGCTCCATGAAACGGAACTCCACCTTTTCGGCAACGAGAGTGCCCGTGTCATCCATGCTGCCTTCCACCTCAATCCTTGTATTCAGGGCTATATCAACACTGGTACCGTTTTCAAAAGTTGTCTGGGATGTGGTTTTTACAGAAAGACCGTTTACCTCAAAATCTGTCTGTGAACTAAGACTGGTTATGATTCCCTCAATCTCCATTTCGTCTCCGGGGTTGCCGGAAATGACAGACATCTCCGGTTCTATTTTCGATGCAATGAGGATGGTTCCCGACAGATCTCCTTCTACCTCGACAAAGTCACCATTGTTCAGAGTCGGTGGCGACTGAATACCGCTATAATCAATAGTCTGCCCATTTATCTCGAACTGTTTTGATTGTTCGTCGAGATTTGATACGTAACCTTTTAGCTCCATCTTGGTAAGAGATGCCTTTTTCTCAACAAATGTTGCCCTCAGGTTCATACTGGCATCATAGAAACCGCTGATGGAGAGATAATCAGCTGTTTGCAGGTCATTCAGACTGGAGAATCCTTTGAAAATAGTTGAACTGTCAGTAACTACCGTCTGTCCCAGTACGATTAGTTTGTTATTAATGAGATCTATGTTGTCTACCGGGCCTTGAATTTCCGGCTCGAATGTTACAGTGGTTGCAACATTATTTTCTGCAACAATATTTACCTTCATTCCTACATCCAGGTCCGCCTCTGTTGCTGACTGACCATTCACTAAAATTGTTGCCTCTGTGGTGGAAAACTCGATGCCATTGACAAAGATGCTGCCAAAGCCGGAGACAACCCCCGTATATTTTCCGGTGCCGCTTACTCCTCCGCCGGCATATTCGGTTGAACCGCCTCCTCCACCACCGCAGGAACTCAGAGACAGCAAAAGTATTAGCATGACGGCCGGAAAGGCCATCAGTCTTTTAAGATCTTTTATGCCTGATATCATAAATACCCCCTTCTACTCGAAATAAAAAATACCAAGACCGATCTTTTTCCGGCCGGTGCCTTTTACATAGGGATTAATATCCCTGTCGTATCCTGACAGTAGCTGATCCACATTCTCGATAAACTCCTCACCCATCTTTTTAAGCCTTTTTCTAAGTTCATGTACTGCTTCTTCAGGGATGTTGTCATAAGAGACCTTTCTTTGTAGAAATGCCTCCGAAGGATCGCTTGTGATGTTGTGATAAATGGTTGAAATCAGTTCGCTGACATCCGTGCCCATAATACCTAACTTGTCAATTTCGCTCTTGCTTACAATATATCCCTTTGACAGGAGACGGACCTTTCTGTTTTTCAGTTCAACCACACCAACTCTGATCATTTCATCCAGTATGGCCCTTGGTGGGATGTCTCCGCTGTATTCTCTGACCAGTCGGGCAAAACTCTCACCACTGCCCTCGAAAGGAAGTTCTTTCGGATTTCCATTGCTGTCAAGGAAGCGAGGGTCCTTGATCCATCCTGTTAGAACCCTTCCTGCACGGTTGTATCTTTCGGATGCTCCGAGATCATCAGGCTCGGGTAGCTCTTTTAACCGTTTTACCTCCTTCCTGGTGAGTCCGGTAATGGTGGAAACTCGTGAAATTGTCTGTTTTCTGCCAGGCACACCAAACTCTTTGAAGGCAACATCAACATACACCCATTTGGCAAGATCTGCGAATGTGCCATAAGGAATATTGTTTCTCAACAGCATCCTTACCATGGGTCTCAGGATTCTGACTATAGCAGAGGCTATCGCTCGTTTAATTTCGTCCCTCATATTTGGTATTATATTCCCAAATTTTCTTTTTGTCAAGTATTTTGTTTATAAACATTGAGTATTTGCTTAATCTGGGATGAAAATAACAATGGTAAGGTTTTCTCTGAGGATTTTGGTGTGTGAAAAGAGGAACAGGGAAGGGGGCCTCTCCAGAGCTATATTATAATCCCTGCACCTAAAAGTAAGGAGTCAAGTCTTTTTTTTGTTTTGGGTTCTTTTTCCAATTCGTTGAACCCTTTTATTTTTAGGCACTCTTTTGAAGAAGAGCAGTACTTATTTGTTAAAGCTTAGATGGATAAGGGGAGTTCTATGTATTAGATGAGGAGGTTACTTCTTGTACATCCGCTGTTTTTTGTCAAGCTCAGGAATTCTCAGCACCCGCTTTTCCGGAGGTTTTTTGAGTTCAGCCTCTAAATACCTGGCTCTGTCGGCAATTGTAGGAGGTTTCTCATCTATGTTATGAAGGAATCTCCAGAGCCATCCAGGACCTTTTGCAAGCTCAGGGTTCAGCTTAAGAGCCTTTTTGTAATCAGCCAAGGCTTTTTCGTATTCACCCATTCTGTCATAAAGGATTCCCCTGTCAGCATAGGCCACGGCAAGCTCCGGTGATAGTTCAATGGTTTTGTTGAAGTATTGAAGAGCCATCTGGTTTTTGCCCATCTGCATATATGTGATTGCAAGCCCGAGCAAGGCATGGGGATGTTTGGGATTTTTCTTTAAGGCAAGATTAAACTCCTCTATGGCCTGATCGTAAAATCCATCCTCAAGGCGATAATTCCCTTTTCTTACATGATAATCGCCCGGGATCTCTTCAACTGTGGTGCGCCAATATATGACAAAGCCTGTTATTAATGCAAGAAGAATTAAGGCTATGATTCCGGATGTATTGCGATATTTCATATACCTCTAACTGATTCCACCGAAAAACTTGAACATAATAACTCTGTTATAGATAAAAGAGAAACTCATCGAGACTATTACCGATATGTACATGGAACGTTTTCTGAGCCTGTTTATCTCATCTTCCGTCAGCTCTCGATTGAGTTTCCGTTGAGCCCTGTTTGCACTTAATGCAAGGATGAATTTCCTTGTGGGAAAGAAAAGCAATAGCCCCATAAGGAAAGATGTTGCACCGTACCAGATAACCAATAAATTGCCTGTTTCCATAATCTACCTCGCTAAATTATACATTAAGTATTACAGTCTTTTCAAAACAGTTTGAATTGTTTCAATGAAACATTGAAAAGATAGCAGGGGCATTCTGAAATGCCCCTGCTATAAAGGGATAATTACGGCTTTTCCACATCCAATCTTGCCACTTTAAGGTCACCTATGTCTTCAACAAGGGCAACTATCTCCTTCTCAGGCATTGTGGACATCTCCATCTTGTAAGCGAGGAACCACATCATGAACACACCAAGTGCCCACCAGATAAGGTGCCATGCCCAAATAGATGGAATACCAAATACCCATGTTGATGGATCATTTGGGTTTCCAAAGATGGTGTTTCCAATTACAGCACCAGGACCAATGCCGAAGAAGAACCATGTAATGGTTATAATCCATGCAACTGGAACAAGTTTTTTCTTCTCCGGACGAAGACCGGCATGCTCTTTGAGGAACTCGTGGAACTTCATCTTATGGGCCATGTCGTCCTTGTTTTGAGTTAGGAATGATACAATTATAGCAGTACCGAGGTTGAATATTATACCCCAGCCTGCTGAGTGAATTGTGAGTGGCCATCTACCCCAGGCAGTTATACCAAGCCATTTCTGACCGATTGTTTCTGTACAGGTAACAGCTATCAGACCGGCAATCAGTCCCAGTGTCACTCCCTGTCTTGTCAGCCAGGGCCACCAGCAGGTTGCTATCAGTGCTGGCCACATCTGGAACCCGTATGCAACAGCAAGACCACCAAGGAGAACGAGAGCATCTTTAGAAGTGGTAGCAACTACGAGAGCAAGTCCGGTAATCACAAGAACACCGATTCTTCCGAAGAGCTTCTGGGTCTTATGGGATGCACCGGGGTTGATAAACCTCTTGTAGAGGTCCCTTGTAAGCATTCCCGCTGCTGTTGACATGTAAGCAGAACCTGTTGACTGCATTGCTGCCAGTGCACAAACTGCAAGCAGACCCACCAGCCATGGAGCGGTATCACTCATTATATGAATAAGCACTGGAACAAGATAACCCTGCTTACCAGGCATCTCCATAAGGTCTTTACCAAGATGAAGAATGTCCTTTGCATAGCCAGCCTTGAGCATAGCGGCATCAGCACCAATCAGGTGTGCACCGAGGCCCTGGATAGCGGTGAAGAAGATGAGAATGAATCCGATGCCGAAGGAGGATGCCCAGACCTGCTGTGGGGCAAAGGGTCTTGGATTCTTGTTTGAGAATGACCACATGGAGAATGCAGGTGCAGACTGAATCCCCATCAATGCGAACATGTATGTCAGGATCATTATACCTGTCCATGCACCACCGGCAGCCTTGGGTCCAGATTTAACAAACTGGATTACTCCTGGAATTGCAATATAGTGACTGTATCCGTCTGGAGTTCTCTTCTGGTCAATTTCTGCGAGTTTTGCAATGCCCTCACTCAGTGCACCCATGCCTCCAACTGCATTCAGTGTGATGAGACCGATGGCAATGATACCAAGGGCGAGGAGTATGGCTTGCATGGTATCAACATAGGCCACTGCCCTGAGTCCACCGGATGCAACATAGATAACAACGACTATGGACAGAAGCCACATTCCAACCTCAACACCAAGAAGTCCGTCGGTAAGAACATTGAAAAGGAATCCGGAAGCTCTCAGCTGAACACCGAGATAAGGGACTGAGTAAACAAGGGCAACTATAACGGTCAGGATTCTCATCAGGTCTGAGCGGAAGTAGTCTGCATACATCTCTCCAGGGGTGACATAGCCGAACCTCTTGCCAAGCATCCACTGTCTCTTAAGGAAGATAACTCCTGTAAAGGGAATGGTAATCGCGTAGAAAGATGCATAGGCATACTGGAAGCCATCACGATAAACTAGCCCTGGATGACCGATAAATGTCCATCCAGAGAATGAGGTTGCTGTTGCAGCAAGAACAAAGACCCAGACCGGGATCTTTCTTCCTGCAATAAAGTAGTCTGAAGCTGTCTTGGCTGTTCTTGCGCCTTTTACTCCCCAGTAAATACAATAGACCCAGTAGGCAAGAACAAAGATGAAAAGCCATATTGTTGCTGTAGTCACCTTTACCTCCTTCCACTAGTTTTTTAGTTAAAACTAAAAACTTAAAAATCTGCCCTCCCTTTCACCTCCTTTCTTCTGGAGCTTTCTGTTTTTTGTTTAAAAAAGACGGTTTTAAGCCCTACCTATCATTAAAAGCTCTTCGAGCGTATTGATTCCGCAGCCCGGCAAAAATCGTAAAAAGACCTGAAAGAGCTGGGCTGTCAGATAAGCGTCGTAAAGGGCATTATGAGACTGCTCAATGAGCAGTCCATACCGTCTTGCCATGGAAAAAAGATCCTTTTTTGTGGTCATCCCCCTGTAGTGTCTGGAAAAAGCTGAGTCATTATCATAGAGCCATTCATGTATGTTAAATGTGTCTATTACAGGATTCTGCAGTTTTATACCGAAATGTTTCTTCAATGCCTTGTCCAGGAACTTGACATCTATGAAAACAAAGTGACCGATCAGAACAGCATCATCTATGAACTCAAAAAACTCCACCAATACATCCTTTATGTCAGGAGCCGCATTCAGGTCATCGGGAGTTATGCCGTGGACAACTATGCTGTCTGTCTTGAGTTCGCTTTCTGGCCTTACAAGACTGTAAAATGTCTGTGCAGGAAAAATCCTGCCACCCTTCATTCTGATAGCACCGATGGATATTATGGAGTCCTCTTGAAAATCCAGCCCTGTCAGTTCAGTGTCAAAGGAGACAAAATCCACTTCCTCTATCCTCTTTTTGAGGTTCAGCCTCTTTTTCAAACCTTTCTGTGCCCTCAACGGTAAAGGCACTGTCTTGTATTCATGTTTGAATAATTTTGTAAGTATTGCCAGGCTCATGAAACCCTCTCGGTTTTGTAGTTCTTTTCTATCAGGTCGTACAGGTTGGCTATTAGTTGAAACGCCTCTTTAAGGGTCTTTTTCTCTAATGTGCCAAGCCTTTCTGGATTGATAAAGTCATCAACTATACTGCCGCTTTCGAATTTTTGAACCTGTTCATGAATCAGCAGGGTATATATATATTCGAATGCCTTCTGAACATCATCGGCATACTCGAAATTGAACCTTTTGCTCAATTTGGTGAGTCTTTTTATAGTTGATTTGTCGCTAATGCCCTTTTCAATAGCAAAAATCCTTGCAGAGTCTACGATAGGCTTCAGACCCTTTGTATAAAGATTCAGTTCATCCTTGTGCTCGCCTGTTTTATCAACGACAAAACGTCTGAGAAACCCAAGGGGTGGTCTGTTTTCAACGGTGACTGTAGCATAATAGTCCATTAGCTCATCATGTTGTCCAAGAAGCAGAAGCAGGTATTCTGATAACCCGGTACCCCACTCAGTGGCACCCCTGATTACCCTCAGATCAACAAAATCCTCATCAGGTCTGATATGAAATGGGTCCTCTGCCCACTGTTTCAAAAGATTCTTCCATTCGGTAAAGCAACGTACCTCTTCGGTGCTAAGGACAGCCGTATCAATATATTCGATCTTTCTAAGCTGTTCATTCAAAAGGGTTACAAACTCTTCAAAATATTTATTGGTGTGTTGCAGTGTTGTTACATTGTTTGTATCCTCTAATATCACGCCGAGTTTTACATATGGATTTAGAGTGAGTTCACGCCTGCCTCCGTCACCATACACAAAAAGGGCATAAGATAAGGGTGGAGGGCCAAGCCTTTTTTCAATAAAGTCAACTACCCTGTTTATTATCTTCTCTGTTATCTCAGTTATCAAACCTGCAAGATTATGTGCCTTTGCACCATCTCTTAAAAGTCCAGAGATAATTCTGAAGAGTTTTGATTTTATCGTTGAAAGGACTTCTATCTGCTGGGCCTCGTCGATCTCTTTTATTAAGACCAGGGGAGAGTGTCCCTGTAGCAGCATAAAGTCATGGTTTGAGACAATACCTTTGAGTTCTCCGCTTTCTATAACCAATAAATGGTGTATATTGTATCTGATCATCTTCAGGAGGGCTTCAAAACAGAGTTCATTGGCATCAATTCTTATCAGGGAGGAACTCATGATATGTCTTACCTCTTCATTAACATCCCTTTTTCGAGCAATGACACGCTCTCTAAGGTCACGGTCAGTGATTAACCCTACAGGAACTCCTGCCTTGTTTGTGATTATTAAAGAGCCGATATTTTCCGCGGTCATCACCCGAGCTGCATCCCAGATGCTTGCATCCTCACTGATTGTTACTGGTTCTCTCCTGATGATTGCTCCCACTGGTGTGGTAAAGAGTGACCTGTCACCATGGCAAAAAAGGGTGAACCTCTTTCTTGTCTCATCGTATGTTCTATCCATAAAATGAAGGAAATAGGATTTAAGGAAATATTCGTTCAGTGTAGGATTTCTTTCCATTATTTTCATAAGTATATCCTTAGGTATCACGTAACAGATTGTGTCTTCTACAGCCTGTACAGTTGCTCTTGACCGATCGCCGCTTATGACGGATATGATGCCGAAGAACTCCCCTTCGCTTCGGTAATCAATTATTATCTCGTCATCATCCTCTGAGGTGACATATACCTTGATCACACCTTTTTTGATTAACCTGAGGGCATCACTGGGGGGACCATCCTGTAAAAGGATTTTGTATCCCCTCGGATAGTACTCCATTGCCACTGACTCAACAAGAATCTCTATATCCCTTTCATTGAGTATATGGAAGGGAGGGGTCTTTTTGAATATCTCTATCAGCTCTTCTGTCAGCATTTGTAAATAATCATGACTGCAAGAAAAGTGCCAATAATAGACTTTCTATTTGTTATGTAACTAATACATCCAGAAGATTTGATGCACCATGTGAAAGCTGCTTTTTTCGTAGCTCTGGAAGGATTTTCTGGAGTGTAACAAAAGGTAACGCAGAATTAAAAAATCCGGAAGGTATTTTCAGGAAAAATGGAGGTTACATTTAGTAACCGCAATTTTTGTTAACTGTTACAACTGGTAACTATGACCTTTTTATTCCCAATTTTTTTCTTTTTTCCCAAAGTGTTTTCCTGGTAATTCCGAGCTTCTCAGCAAGTTCCTGTTCATTATAGATATGCTGGTACTTTAAAATAAACGCACGGATGTATTCCTCTATGGAGAGCCCCTTATTCAGGGATTCTTCAACAAATGTTTCGCTCTGACGAATATTCTCCGGTAAATGTTCAGGCAGAATTGTGTCACTGTCTGAAATCAGTACCGCCCGTTCAATGATATTCTGCAACTCTCTTACATTGCCGGGCCAGCGGTAACTGACCATTATTGAAAGGGCTTCGGATGATATCTTTTTCGGCGAAAGACCGAACTCTTCTGAATATTTTTTTAGATAATACTCAACCAATGGCGGAATATCTTCTCTTCTTTCCCTCAACGGAGGCAAAGATATGGTGATAACGTTTATTCTGTAGAAAAGGTCTTCACGAAACTGACCGTTTTTAACAGCCTCTGAGAGGTTTTTATTGGTTGCAGTAATAAATCTGATATCCACCCTCCTGGCCTTTGTACTACCAACAGGCCTGATTATCTGATCCTCCAGAACCCTTAGCAGCTTGACCTGAAATGCAGGAGGGAGGTCTCCTATCTCATCTAAAAAGACCGTTCCACCATCAGCCTCCTCGAAAAGGCCCTTTTTGGATGAGATGGCACCGGTGAAGGCCCCTCGGATATGACCGAATAGTTCACTTTCAAGGAGATTTTCCGGAATGGCTGAGCAGTTGATTGGTACAAAGGGCATCTCGGCCCTGGAGCTGTTGTTATGTATGACCCTTGCAAATAGTTCTTTACCTGTTCCTGTTTCTCCAAGGAGCAGAACATTGCTTTTCGTATCGGCTATCTTCTTTATCTCCTCTATGATGTTTTTGATAACCTTGCTCTCACCGATAATGCTGCTAAAGTCATAGCTCCTGATGAGTTGTTTTCTTAAAATGGTGTTCTCACTGGTCAATCTCTTTTGTCGAAGGGCATTCTTTACAACCTGCTTTATCTCTTCGTGAATTATTGGCTTCATGATATAGTCATAGGCTCCGATTCTTAATGCCTTTACAGCAGTATCTATAGAGGCATAGGCAGTGATAACAATACATATCTGGTCCGGCTGGTACTCTTTTATCTTCTCCAGCATCTCCAGCCCGTCCATTCCTGGAAGAATTATATCGGTAATAATCACATCATACAGATTATCTTCAAGAAGCTGTAAGGCATGTTCGGCAGAGGAGGCTGTATCCACAATGTATCCCTCTTTCAAAAAGACCCTTTTTATTGATTCTCTAAGGGTCTCTTCGTCTTCGACAATAAGAATACTTTTAGACATTATTTACTCCCCTAAAGGTAATTTTATGATAAATGTTGTACCTCTGCCCTTTTCGGATTCTATCTCGATAGAACCGCCATGGTCCTTTATTATACTGTAACATATACTTAAACCTAAACCCGTGCCTTTTGACGGACCTTTTGTTGAGAAGAAGGGGTCGAATATCTTGTCTCTTGTCTCTTCGTCTATCCCTTCGCCTGTGTCAGATACCTTTATGACCACATTACTGTTTACCTCTCTGACAGATATCTCTAACCTTCCGCCATTTGGCATGGCATCCCTTGCATTTAGCATAAGGTTGAGAAACACCTGCTGCATCTGGTCAGGATCGATCTTAAGTGACGGGGTCTTCTGGATGTCTGTCTCGATGGAGATTTTGCGGAAATGCTTGTCATACCTTATGAGATTTATCGTATTTTCTATGACCTCATCAAGGGTTAAAGGTATCTTCTGTCTGGGATACAGACGGGCAAAATCTCCAAGGCTCTTCACAATCCTGGCTATTCTGCTTACATGCTGGTTGATGGTAATGAGCGCCTCTCTTGTAAAATCAGAGATATTTTCTTCCGAAAGCAGTTCCTGCACAAGAGATGATATTGAGGCAAGGGGATTTCCTATCTCGTGAGAAACTCCCGCGGCAAGTCTGCCGATACTTGCATGTTTTGTTGCCCTGAATAGCTCCTCCTCTATTTTCTTCTTCTCTGTAATATCCTCGAATACAAGGACATATCCCTTTTTTCTGCCCGTGAGTTTGCTGAAGTGTCCTTTCAGGAGCATCATTGTACCGGCAGTACGCTTACAGGTGAACTCTCCCTCTGTACGTTGCTGCGAAAAGATATCCGGTTCCAGGCACTTCAGCAGTAGGTCAGCCTCCATATTAAGGGCTTCATCCTTGGTGATACCTGTGATCTTTTCCATGGCCCTGTTCCAGTACCTAACCCTGAGTGATTCATCAAGGGTTGCAACACCAAGGGGGATACTCTCTATGATGTTTTCACTGAACTCCTTCAGCAGAGCCAACTGTCTGTTAGCCTCAGCAAGCTCCTTTCTTGAAAGCCTCAGGCTTTGTGAAATCTCTTTTAATGATTGGGAAAGTTTGATCTTTTCCTCTGGTGATACCACCATTATATCATTGAATATAAGGCTGCTCATTGATGGGCCGAGGGCTCCCGACAGTATTCTTTCCGCCTCTTCCCTTATCTTGATTAGCACATCCTCTGTTATGGACTCCTTATTTATAGAGTGTTTTTTCATAAAGGCATTGATTGCCTCTTCAGCCTCCTGAGGGCCTATATACTGTCCAAGGAGATTCTCTATGTCCTTTATGCTTCTTGGTCTCATGGGGTATGAGAGTGTTGAGGGCACAAGGGAGTCCACAAAGATTATAGACTGCCTGGTTTCGCTTTCCGATTGTTTTGTAAAGAGGGAGACTCCTACGAGAATGGAGATATTAAGCAGCAGCCCCCAGAAGAGAGAGTGGCTCCAGCGGTCAAGCCCCTCCAGCCCGAAAAGGGCGTCAGGATTGAGAAGCCTGGAGTGAAACAGCAGTCCCAGTGCTCCATCACGCTGAATAATACCGGCTCTGGTTAATGCAGGTATTATGAGGGTGTATACCCATATTATGAAGCCTGCAACAATTCCAGCGGTGGCACCCTTTCTGTTTGCACCTTTCCAGTAAAGACCGAAAATGATGGATGGAGCGAAGATGGTTACTGCCTCGAATGATTTCAGCCCTATGTCAACAAGACTGTAAAACTCTCCTATGTAGATTGCAAAGATATAACCGAGAAAAACAGAGCCAATAATGACAAGCCTTTTTATATTAAGAATAAGGTGATAGAAGCCCTTCATATCCTTTAGCTTGAACAGCGCTGGCATTACCAGGCTGTTCATAACCATTGTGCTTATAGCAAGGGATTCAACGATTATCATTGCAGTGGCTGCGGAGAATCCTCCGATGAATGCCAGCAGTGCAAGCATAGGGCGGCCCTGTTTGAGCGGAAGGGTGAGTACGAAGAAGTCTGCGCCTATAGGGGTTTTGTTGAGAATGAGCCCTCCATAGGCAATAGGAAGTACAAATATATTAATTAGAAAGAGGTATAGCGGAAATAGCCAGATCGCCTTTTTCAAATGCTCCTGTGATGAGTTTTCTACTACAGCAACATGAAACTGTCTTGGAAGAAAGAGTATGGCCATCATGGAAAGAACCGTGAGGGAGAACCATTCCAAATAACTTACACCGCTGTTATCTCCAATGTTTATAAGATAGTGGAACGGTGTCCCTTTAAGTTGAGAAAATATATCTCGAAATCCGTCGAATAGTCCGTAGGTGACAAAAATGCCCACAGAGATGAAGGCAAAAAGTTTTATTGCCGATTCAAAGGCAATGGCAAAGATGAGACCTCCGTGTCTTTCGGAGGCATCAAGCCTTCGTGCACCGAAAATAATTGCAAAGACACCCAACATAAGGGCAATCAGCCATCCTGCAAAATGGCTGCCCTCGGGTTTGCCTGATAGTATTGAAAAGGTGGTGATAATCGCCTTTAACTGGAGTCCTAAATAGGGAGTGATACCGATGACGGCAACAATTGTGACAAGTGCTGAAAGACCGATTGACTTTCCGTAGCGAAAGGCAATGAAATCGGCAATATTGGTGATTCTGTTTTCCTTTGCAATAATAATAATTTTTCTCAGAATTATCCACCAGAGAGAGGCCATCAGGGTGGGGCCAATGTATGTGGTCAAAAAGTTAAGACCTTCGTATGCAGCCTTACCAACGCTACCGTAAAATGTCCATGAGGTACAGTAAACAGCAAGGGACAGTGAATATACATAAGGGTTTGATACTATGCTTTTTCCCTTTTTCTCCTGGCGTTCGGCAAAGTAGGCGATAAGGAACAGAACCAGGAGATAAAGGAGTATGGCACTAAACAGACTCCAGGTAGAAAACAATTATCCTCCCCTGTCGTCACGCTTGATCTGAGTTGTAACGGAAAAAAGAATTATTATAAAAATAGCCCAGACCAGAAAGAGATATGGCACCATTGTATCCTTAAAGATACTCATAAATGGCCAGTTAAAGAAGATTATTCCCAGGGCAAAGAGAAATGTCCATATGGCCTTTTGCATGGTCCCCTGATTTAAATTGTCCTTTTGTTTCTTCCAACGCAGTAATAATTGAATCCTATCTTTGTCATTTTTTCAGGATCGTAAACATTTCTGAGATCGAAAAAGTTTGGCTCCTTCATTGCCTTCTTAATCTTTTCAAGGTCGAGATTCCTGAACTCATTCCATTCGGTTACAAGTACAAGGGCCTCTGCTGCCTTTGCTGTCTCATAGGCATCGTTTTTATATTTTACATCAGGAAGCAACTTTCTGGTGTCTTCTACTGCTACAGGGTCATAAGCCTGAACCACTGCACCGGCATCCAGTAGGGCCGCGATTATGTATAATGCAGGTGCCTCTCGGGTGTCATTTGTGTTAGGCTTGAAAGACAGACCCAGTACTCCTATCTTTTTACCTTTAAGATCTCCCAACACACCCTTTATTCGGCTGATCATAATATCACGCTGTCTTTCGTTTGTTTTAACTGCCGCCTCGACAACACTGAGTTCCACTCCATGAGCTTTTGCAACATGCAGAAGCGCTTTTGTGTCCTTTGGAAAGCATGAACCACCGAAGCCGGGTCCGGGATGGAGAAACTTGGGACCAATCCTTCTGTCAAGCCCCATTGCCTTTGCCACAACATGTACATCGGCACCAACAGCGTCGCAGAGGTTTGCGATCTCATTGATAAAGGATATCTTTGTAGCCAGGAAGGAGTTGGAGGCGTACTTAATCAGTTCTGCTGTCTCTATGTCGGTTATAACGAAGGGGGTCTCTATCAGATACAGAGGTCTGTATAAGTCTTTCAAAATAGCTATAGCCTGAGAGCTTTCAGCACCGATAACAACCCTGTCTGGTCTCATGAAGTCCTCTATTGCCGAGCCTTCACGGAGAAACTCCGGGTTTGAGGCAACATCGAAATCTACATTTCCGGATTGAGCCTCTTTTATCCACTCCTTAATCTTCTTTCCTGTCCCTACGGGGACCGTGCTCTTAGTTACTATTATCTTATAACTGTCCATATGTTTGGCTATCTCGGTGCAGACCTCCTTTACATAGCTTAGATCTGCCGAGCCATCACCCCTTGGAGGGGTGCCAACTGCTATAAAGATAACCAGGGAGGAATCAATGGCATCCTTAATCTTTGTGCTGAACTGGAGCCTTCCCCGATCTATGTTACGTTTTACAAGCTCTTCAAGTCCTGGCTCAAAGAATGGAATTTTGCACTTTTTCAGGCTTTTAACCTTTTTCTCATCCCTGTCTACACAGGTTACATATACGCCAAACTCAGCAAAGCAGGCTCCTGTGACAAGCCCCACGTATCCGGTCCCAATTATTCCGATGTGCATCTATCAACCTCCCATAATTTTATATACTTTAAAAAGGTATAATAACTATACAGTATAGCAAGTATCAGACCATGAAGGCCATCCCTGAATCCCTGTCTGAGCAGATACATCCTGATGAAGGTTGCCGGGGGCTTCAGTAGAATCTGTAGTACGGAAAAACTCCTGCCCTCTTTTTTCATTTCCATTGCAGAGAGGCTGGAGTACTGTTTCATTTTATCCAGAAACTGGTTAATGTTCCTGTATGTGTAATGTATCAGGGGATTCTGAAGGTATCCCACACTGCCTTTAACCTCTATCCGTTCATGAACCTCTCTTTTTACCATGCCTCCTTTACCTTTTCTGAAAAGCCTAAGAGTATGGTCAGGCCACCATCCGCTGTGTCTGATCCATTTTCCGAGGAAGTGGTTTTTTCGAGGTATGTAGTAACCGTCTCTGTCTGTGTTCTTTATGACCATCGAGATTTCATCCTTTAGCTCGGGAGTAACCCTTTCGTCTGCATCAAGCAGCAGAACCCAGTCCTTTGTGGCAAGATCTATCGCGCGCTGTTTTTGTCTGGCAAACCCCTCCCACCTGTGCTGGTAAAACCTTTCTGTGTACTCCCTGGCGATCTCCGGTGTTCTGTCGTTACTAAAGGAATCAATGACGATAATCTCTCCTGCATCCCTCACGCTATCAAGGGCATCTCGAATGTTATGCTCCTCATTGTATGTAACCATTACAACGGACAGGTTCTTCAGAACTCACCTCCCACCAGCTCAGCCTCTATATGCCCTATAAGCACCTTCGTTTCTATCAAGACGGGAATATGTCTTTCGTCATCCGTAAGATATATGTAGATATCGCCTTTCTTAAGAAAAATCCCCTCGGATTTTAATTCCGGCTTAACCACAATTGTGCTGAACTTTCCGGCTTCGGTCTCTACCGTCTCCTTTTTCAGGACATCGACCTTGACATCCCAGACCTTTTTGCTGTCAAAAATCCTGAGAAAAACAGGTTCCCCTATCTTGATACTCTTAAGCCTGAGCATAAGGAACGCCGAAAGCGGATCATAAGTGCCCCCTGGTATCTCAAAGCTCTTCTTTTCATCCTCAAGATGGTTTATATACTCTGCCATGCCTTTGTCGGGATAAAAAATAACCTCTTTATCCCGACGATGTCTTCCCTCGCGAATCTTCAACCTGTATCGTTTAGCAATGAACTTGTATCCTCCGTCTCTGTTTCTTCTTTTTGTGAGAAGACTTTTTGCCCTGTCGTCCACTTTATAGAAGATAGAGACCCAGTCGGCAGACTCTGCTCGTGTTGTTATCTTTATCTCCTCACCTCTGTCTATGAATTCCATGCGAGCCCTGCCGGCAGTAATACCGAGCCATTTGAGTTTGTATATAAAGACCTCTCTTTCATTGTTTTTCAGTGGAGCCGCTTTGATATGGTCTTTACCGAAGCTTATAAGCAGGAAGAGGGAGACAATAAAAAGAAGAGGGTATACTCTTAAGGAGGTCATGCCCTTTTCCATCTGTTTATCTCATTATTGAGATCAATATATCGTTTGATTGCAGGATGATCATCACCCAGTGTCTTTTTAAATTGCTCCAAAGAGATCTCAAAGGAAACCTCTTTGTCACCATTAAGCAGATTGTCAGCATAAGCCACAATCTTCTCCTCTACTGTCTCGGGTAAATAATCTTTGGGAGGAAGTCCCAGAGATATAGCCTCATCCCTAGTGATGCCCGAGCCAATGTGTCTTTCTATAATCCTGATAACACGCTCATCCACGCCCAGTTCTTTTGCAATCTCCGCCCCTACTACTGCATGCTCGATTCCATGTGTTTTCGAGCGGCCGATGTCATGAAATAAGGCCCCCTCTCTGACAAGGTCTAAGTCTACGGGAACTTTCAGTTCTTTGGCAATGCGTACAGCTACCTCTTTAACAGCAATAATATGTTTGATGACCCTGTCAGAGCAGCCGGTTTTTTTCAGAATTTCAAGGATTTCTTCTTCCTTCATCAGTATATTAATATAGCATAAAAAATAGTATGAGGTTAATATGTAACTATCCCGAGTTGGTGAATTGTCGATTTAGAGAAAAAGGGTTTATTTTCGGGTATAATATTTTTATGCAATAAAGATTGAAACTTGAAAAGGAGGGGGTTGGAATGAAGAAGCTTTCAATGTGTGTCTTAATTGCTGTTGTATTCGGATTGATTATCTCTGGTTGCGCTCCTGACGGTGCAAAGGTCTTTGAGAAGGCAGGATGTCTCAGCTGTCACAGATATAAAGGTGTCGGTGGCAGCATATGTCCTGACCTTACGGATGTAACAAAACGCAAAAGCGAGCAGTGGATCAGGCAGCAAATAAAGGATCCGTCAAAGAATAATCCGAACTCGAAGATGCCAAGTTTCGGCCATCTCTCTGACAGGGAAATTCAGGCTATCATAGATTATCTGAAAAGTTGAGGAGGGTTCTATGGAGGTGAAGAGAGAAAAAAATCTTAACGGCAAGACTATAAGGATAGTTAAGGGTGATATCACCGAGAGGGATGTTGATGCGATAGTTAATGCGGCAAATTCCCATTTGAAGCATGGCGGAGGTGTAGCAGGAGCCATTGTCAGAAAAGGTGGCGATATAATTCAGCAAGAGAGTGATAAGATAGGGTTTGTTCCTGTTGGTTCTGCAACCATTACTACCTCAGGTCGTCTTCCATGTAAGGCGGTTATCCATGCTGTGGGACCCCGAATGGGAGAGGGTGATGAGGATAACAAGCTCATAAGTGCCGTAAGAAGCAGCCTGTCCCTTGCTTCTGAGAAGGGCTTTAAAAGCATCTCTTTGCCGGCGATAAGTTCTGGTATTTTCGGATTTCCAAAGGACAGATGTGCAAAAATTCTTCTTTCACAGGCAGTAAACTTTTTCAAAGAAAACCCTCAAAGTAGCCTTCAGGTGATAGAGTTCTGCCTCTTTGATGACGAGACACTCAATCACTTCCTGAGAGAGTTTGACTCGATGTTCTGATGGGGAAGGAGGCCTTCCCCATCAGTCTTATCTACTCAATGGTTACCTTCTTTAGCCTCTTTTTTGCCTCCTCTGTTTTCGGAATCCGTATCTCAAGTATCCCGTCCTTGAACTTTGCCTTGGCCTTGTCTGACTGAACTTCAACGGGAAGACGGAAGCTTCTGCAGAATGAACCATACGAACGCTCCAGCCTGTAATAATCCTTTTTCTCAACCTTTTCTTCCTTCTTTTTCTCTCCGGATATGGTGATGG
>JALUAR010000085.1:12278-19248 GCA_027050975.1 Thermodesulfovibrio sp. | reverse complement strand
GCTTATACGGATTGCTTACAAGGACTGTTTTGATCACTCCTGCCCTCTATAAGGCTTCTATTAAATTTTTGCTGGACACTAATTTGTTTTGATTCCGAAAAAAGTCCGAAATGCAAATTATAATTGACTTCTTTAATTCCAAATGGTATTATTAAATTACAAAGATGAGTACAGGCTTTGAGGTTCTTGACATATCTGGCGATGTGGGATTGAAGGTCTACGGCCAGAACCTGGAGGAACTCTTCTTGAATGGTGCTCTCGGACTATACAGTCTGATTACCAACACATCTTCCATTAAACCACTCAAGAGTATCGACGTTAATGTTTACAGCGAGTCCATTGAGGGACTCTTTATAGGTTGGCTTAATGAGTTGATCTTCCAGTTCGATACATATGACTTCATTGGTAAGGAGATTGAGATAGAGAATCTGTCGGAAAACAGAGTAGAAGCAAAAATAACGGGAGAAAACTTCGATCCTCAAAAGCATGAGTGTGGACTTCTGGTGAAGGCGGCCACATATCACAATCTGAAGATCGAGAAAAAGAACGGGGTCTGGACAGCTGAGGTTATCTTTGATATTTAAAGGAGGTGGAAGGGATGATTGAAGGTACAAAGAGGATTGATGAGAATACAATAGAGATTCCCATCGGATTTGTCGATGGAATGAGGGTAAAGGGGCTCATCTTTGTCGACAGGGGACTGGAAGAGTTCCTTGAGGAAGGCGCGGTAAAACAGGTAGCAAATGTTGCCACCCTGCCCGGCATTGTAAAGGCTTCGCTAGCCATGCCTGATATCCATACAGGCTATGGTTTTTCAATTGGCGGGGTAGCAGCCTTTGATATCAACGAAGGTATTGTTTCACCAGGTGGAGTAGGATACGACATCAATTGAGGTGTACGTCTCCTGAGGAGCAACCTCACCAGAGAAGAGGTGCTTCCCAGGATGAAGGACCTCGTGGAGGTCCTTTACAGAGAGATTCCTGCCGGAGTAGGCTCCAAGGGCAAACTCAGACTTACCAAAGAGGATGAAAAGCGACTCCTGAGAAAGGGTGCCAGATGGGCTGTTGAGGAGGGGTATGGAGAGCCAGAGGATCTTGAGCACACAGAATCAGGTGGTATGATTGAGGGAGCAGATCCCTCCCTTATCTCTGATAAGGCCATTGAACGGGGAAAGGCACAGCAGGGAACTCTTGGTTCAGGAAATCATTTTCTCGAAATCCAATATGTACAGGAGATATACGACCGGGAGGCGGCTGATGCCCTCGGTCTCTTTCCCGATCAGGTAACAATCATGATTCATACTGGCTCAAGGGGGTTCGGACACCAGGTCTGTACCGATTATCTTGAGGTTATGGAGAAGGCAGCCAGAAAGTACGAAATAAAACTGCCTGACAGAGAGCTTGCCTGTGCACCATTCAACTCACCCGAGGCGCAGGATTACATGGCAGCAATGAAGGCAGCGGCTAACTACGCCTGGGCAAACCGTCAATGCATAATGCACTGGACAAGAGAGGCCATTATGAAGGCATTGAAGATCTCTCCGGGACAGCTGGGACTGAGCCTGGTCTATGATGTTGCCCATAATATTGCAAAGGTGGAAGAGCATACAGTGAACGGAAAAAGAATGATCCTGGTGGTACACAGAAAAGGTGCTACGAGGGCTTTTCCGCCAGGACATCCGGAACTGCCCGAGGCTTATAAAAATATCGGACAGCCCGTTCTGATTCCGGGAGATATGGGAAGGGCCTCTTTTGTACTTATAGGCACCGAAAAGGCGATGGCTGAGACCTTTGGCTCCACCTGTCACGGAGCAGGCCGTGTGCTTTCCAGACATCAGGCAATCAAGAGGGCAAAGGGGAGAGCGATATGGCGCGAGATGGAGGATGCCGGCATAATGGTGAAAAGCACTGGTAAGAGGACTCTAGCCGAAGAGATGTCAGAGGCATACAAGGATATTACCAACGTTGTGGATGTGGTTCACAGGGCCGGAATCTCAAAGAAAGTAGCAAAACTGAGGCCAATGGGGGTTGTGAAGGGATAGTTATCTGGGATATAGTTAAGTCATGCATTAAAGAGAATGTACATCATTCCTGATGATATCGAAGATTATGTGAGGAGGCATACAGAGCCACCGTCTCCGCTTCTTGAAGAACTTGAAAAAGAGACATACGAAAGAACTACCATCCCCCGGATGCTTACCGGCCCTGTACTGGGCAGATTTCTTCAGCTTCTAATCAGGTTGTCACATGCCAGAAGGGCGATTGAGATCGGAACATTTACCGGTTACGGCTCTTTGATGATGGCTGAGGCCCTTCCGGAAGATGGAATACTTATCACCTGTGAGATCTCAGAGGAGCATGCAGCCATTGCAAGGAGCTTTTTTGCCCGATCCTCCCATGGTAAGAAGATAAAGCTTAAAATGGAGCCTGCCCTGGAAACGCTTCGTTCACTTGAGGGGGAGAGTTTTGACTTTGTTTTCATTGATGCGGACAAGGGCTCATATGCTGCCTACTATGAAGAGAGTCTGAGGCTGCTCAGAAGGGGAGGGTTGGTAGTTGTGGATAATGTCCTGTGGAGCGGAAGGGTACTTAATCCTTCTGATGATGACAGCCGCGCAATTGCCGAGTTTAATGACCTTGTCAGAAGGGATGACAGGGTGGAGAAGCTTATGCTAACAGTTCGTGATGGTCTGTATGTAATACGAAAAAGATAGGGAGTTATATCAGTATTGTCTTCGGAATTGGAAAACCATTGAATTCAGAGGCATAGGAGATTGTATAGGCACCTGCCGAAAGTATAAGGAGATGGTCTCCTACCACCGGTTCAGGTAAAAGAACCTCCCTGTCTATCACATCAAAGCTGTCACAGCTTGGACCAGCCAGAATCCACCTCTTCTTTGCTGCTCTGCTTCCTACAACATATGTATACTTAATACCTCCTATGCTTTCCATCAGTCCGTTGAAGACACCGGCGTCTATATAAAGCCAGTTCTCATCGCCTCTCGTTGCCTTTCCGATTACAGATGTAACAAATATACCTGCATCTCCTATGACAGCCCTTCCTGGTTCTATATGGATCTCAGGCATCTCGGGGAAGTTCTTCTTCAGTACCCTGTTAATCATCTCTTCAATAGCCGGGATATCTATAACCTCTTTTGTATATCTTATTGGGTATCCACCTCCAATATTCAGTATCCTGAGTTTTAGCCCCTCCTTTTGAGCCTTCTCCCAGAGAGCAACCACCTTGTAAATCGCTGTGCTCCAGTTATAGATGTTCTTACATTGTGAACCTACATGAAAGGTTATTCCAACTGGATTCAAGCCTTTGTCCCGTGCATAAAGCAGAAGTTCGATGGCTGCGTCAGGCTCAACGCCAAACTTTTTACTTAAAGGCCAGTCACTCCCTTCGTTTGGTACCGAGAGCCTGACATAAACATTACAACCCGAAGCCAGTGAGGAGAGCTTGTCCACCTCTGTGGCAGAATCAAAGGCAAAGAGGTTCACACCATAGGAGACAGCCTCCTGTATGAAGTGCGGACTCTTTACGGGATTGCTGGAGATTATCCTCTCGGCAGAGACATTAAGCATCCTCATCAGTTTGAGTTCTCCTTCAGAGGCGATCTCGAAATTCAGACCAAGGTTATTGATTAGCCTTACAACCTCAATATCCGGGTGGGCCTTGACTGCATAAAAGACCTTTGCCTTCTCAATCCTCTTTCCAATGAGTTCGACCTTTTCCTTCACAACTTCCGAATCAATAAGGAGAAAAGGTGTCATCTCCTTACTGGTTGCAAGGAAATTCAGTACCTTATCCCAGGTGGACTGTTTTATGAATGACGGTCTCATACTATTTCTTCCTAAGTCGTAAATATCTCTTGATTGCATTCCTGACTGCCTCAGGGATATTCTTGCTCTTTTCCAGGATTACAAGATCCTGGGTCCGGAGTCTTGCTATAAAAGGCATGGAGACCCCGGGTGGTGTCTTGGGGTTTGAGACAAGAGAGAGAATCACGCTGTAACGCCTTATCCAGTCTCTCTTTTTTGATATATATCTGAGGGCCTCTTCCGGTGCAGAGGGGTTACGGGCAATAGCCTCAACCTCACTCTCGGTAAGCTTTGGATTCTCCAGAACCTTGAGAACAACCTCCTTATTAGGGTCCCTTATAAGTATGTTTCTTATCTCTTTTCCTCCCCGCAGGGCAAGCTGGATTTTTTCACCTATAGTAAGTCTTTGAACCCGCTGGAGCAACTTTTCTGGTTTCTGTAAAATGGCCTCTTCAGCCTCTTCTTCCTCTACCGCTTCAACCAGATCCGTTTCTGCCACGACAGGCAGGTTCAATGAGAGAGAAACCTCTTTCCTGATCTCTCCGGGAGTGGCTTTGTGCTGGTGAAGAACCTTGAGGACTTCGGGCCTGTGACGGTTGGCCCGAAAGATCTCTTCAAAGATCCCCGAGTCAGGAGGGTCATCAAGAAGCAGTCTTATCACCTCTTCCGAGGCAATTGAAAGGTCAAGACCTATAAGCTGTTCTGCTGCCAAGTTACTGTCTCCTTTAAGTGCTTATCTATTATACATAAAATCGTATAATTCTGCTGATGGATTATTTAACTGACGTGGAGATGAAGATGGGAATCTCTTATCTTTTAAGATAAGCAAAAAACTCTACGTTTCCCTTCTGACCCTTTACCGGAGACTCATATACACCTAACACCTCAAGACCCATCTCTTTTAAGGATTCAACCACAGAAGAGACTATCCTTTGTCTTTTTATCTCATCCTTTATTACACCGCCTTTGTCCACCTCTGACTTTCCAGCCTCAAACTGTGGTTTTATAAGGGCCAGAATCTCGCCACCAGGTTTAAGAAACCGAAGCACGTGAGGTATTACCTTCAGCAGGGAAATAAAAGAGACATCCACCGTCACCAGGTCTATCAACTCAGTAATGGCATCATCTGAGATATGACGAATATTGGTCCTTTCAATGGGGATGACCCTGGGGTCGTTTCTCAGACTCCATGCAAGCTGTCCATAACCAACATCTACTGCATAAACCCTTTTTGCACCGTGCTTTAGAAGACAGTCAGTAAACCCTCCTGTGGAAGCCCCTACATCCATTGCTGTTTTGCCTTCCACATCGACTCTAAAATGTCTGATTGCTCCCTCTAACTTCAGTCCACCCCTGCTTACATAGGGGATATCCTCCCCCTTTAGTATTATTTCGGAATTGGTATCAATGAGTGTTCCTGCCTTTGTGACAGTAGCGCCATTGACCAGAACCTTTCCCTCCATTATTAAGGCCTTAGCCCTATCCCTACTCTTTACAAACCCTCTACTTACAAGCACCTTATCAAGACGTTCTTTTTTCATAATAGATACCACAAATATAGTACCATTGTATTAATGGAGATCTGAACCAATTCTGTCATTATAAACAAACTGGTACAAGCAGTTGTTTTTAATCTGACATGCTACAGGAAAGATTTCCAGGATTTCTTGGTAAAACCTCTGCAGGCAGACCGCCTGCTAATTAATAACCCCAACTCACGTTGAGCCCTGTCCTGCAGTGCAGCCAAAGCAGTGGACATCCACTGCAATCTCCCTCTCAGATAGAGAAGATAAATCAAAATCTTTAATATGTTGTGGATATCCCTCCACTATGCCAAGACCAATCACCTGGTTAAAATCACAGTCATAGAGCCTGCCATCCCAGCCAACGCTGATCAGGTATCTGCACATGATACCATCAACCGTCGCCGGATTGAAGGCCGAGATGAGTCTTTCAATATATTTCTCAAAATTCCTGCTTCTGAGGAGAAAATCCCTGAACCTGCCAATTGGCATATTTGTAAAGACATAGAGCTTATTAAATTCAACTCCATATAGCTGGGCAAGCTCTCGCTTGTAATCCTTTTCAAGGCAATCCTGGGCTGGTGGCAGAAAGGCTCCCTGAGGGTTAAAGACGAGATTAAGGGGGAGGCCATTGTCTCTGCCATAGCCGAGTTCATTAAGCCTCTTTAATGCCTCTATGGATTTCTGGAATGTACCTCCACCTCTTACCCTGTCTACATTATCTTCAATATAGTAAGGCAGGGAGGCTATCACCTCCACCTTCTGGCTGGTATAAAACTCTGGAAGGTCATCCATGCCTTCTTCAAAGAATATTGTGAGATTGGACCTGACAATTACATGCCTTTCTGCATCTCTGGCAGCCTTTACAAGATATCTGAAGTGAGGATTCAGTTCCGGAGCACCGCCTGTAATGTCAAGGGTTTTAATGTCATTGTCTGTAAGCACCCTCAGGACTATCTCAACCGTCTCTCTTTCCATCATCTCTTCCCTCGAGGGACCTGCCTGGATATGACAGTGCTTGCAGGACATATTACATCTGTAGCCAAGATTTACCTGGAGAATATCTATTCCCTTGGCCCTGAGAGGGGAAATCCCGTTTTCAATTAATTTCTGCTTAAAAGATGTCATTTCCCTCTCCTTCTCACCCATTACCCTCCACCTATCACCTCTCTCAAATTGACATCTTGTCTACAACATTATGGGCCTGAATGGCATGAATCAATGTGGCCCCTCCTTTTATAGCCGAAGCTACATGCACCGCCTCTGTAATATGCTCCAGGCTCATTCCCTCCTCAAGACAGCTCTTTGTATACGCATCAATACAGTATGGACATTGAATTGCATGTGCTACGGCAAGTCCGATCAGAACCTTCTCTCTCTTTGAAAGTACTCCAGGCTGCAGTGAAGAGTTATACCAATCCATGAATTTTTTGAACAACTCCGGCTTGTACTTGCCTATCTCTCCGAACCTTTCCAGGTCTTCCTCTCTGTAATAGTCGCTCATAGGTTCCTCCTTGGTAAAATATTCATCTCTTTTTGGATGGTAGACTCTATTATTATATTAAATTCTTACAAATTAACGAAGATGTAGTATCCATTACAACCGAGGGCCCTGTAAATGAC
>JALUAR010000085.1:0-12268 GCA_027050975.1 Thermodesulfovibrio sp. | reverse complement strand
ATATAGAAGTCTTTGACTTTCTATGCTTATGTATGGTAAAAATATAGAATTAAGTTTTTGAGGGAGGCATATGCATTATTTCCGCTATAGAAAAAACGAACTATATGCCGAAGATATCCCGATCAGAGAGCTGGTTAGTGAGTATGACACTCCTCTGTATGTGTACAGCTACAACACACTAACCAGACACTTCAAGGCATACCAGGATGCATTCAATGGCATCCCCCATATTATTTGCTATGCCATGAAGGCAAACTCCAACAAGGCTATCCTTAGAATCATGGCCAACCTTGGCGGAGGTGCCGATATAGTCTCAGGAGGAGAACTTTACAGAGCATTAAAGGCAGGAGTTAAACCAAGGAGGATTGTCTTCGCTGGTGTTGGCAAGAGAGAGGATGAAATTGAGTATGCCCTTCAAAAGGGGATACTCATGTTTAATGTCGAGTCAGAGCAGGAGTTGCTAAAGATAAACGAGGTTGCAGCCAGGATGTCACGCAAGGCGGCTGTTGCCTTAAGGATAAATCCTGATATAGATCCCGAGACACATCCCTATATCTCTACGGGTTTGAAAAAACACAAATTCGGTATCCCTATTGAGGATGCTCTTCAGCACTACAGGCTGGCAAGTAGCCTTGAGAATATAGATGTGGTGGGAGTTCACAAACATATAGGCTCCCAGATAACCCAGGTGCGTCCCTTTGTTGAGGCCCTTGAAAGGGTTCTGGTTCTGATTGACAGTCTCAAGAAAGAGGGAATAGAGATAAAATATCTTGACATTGGCGGGGGCCTTGGTATTCAATACAACGATGAGTCTCCGCCTCATCCTCGTCAGCTTGCAAAGGGGTTGATTCCTCTTCTTAAGGGAAGGGATCTTACCATAATAATGGAGCCTGGCAGGTCAATTGCCGGCAATGCAGGCATCCTGATTACAAAAGTGCTTTACATCAAACAGGGGCATGAGAGGGACTTTGTTATTGTTGATGCCGGAATGAATGATCTTATGAGGCCGACCCTTTATAATGCCTACCATCACATTGTACCTGTGAAGAAGGGGAGACGGAGCAAGATCTTTGCTGATATAGTTGGCCCGATCTGTGAGTCAGGTGATTTTCTTGCCAGGGGCAGGGAGATCCCCGCTGTTAAACAGGGAGAGTATCTTGCTGTTATGAGTGCAGGTGCCTATGGCTTTTCCATGAGTTCAAACTACAATAGCAGACCCCGTGTTGCAGAGGTGCTGGTAAAGGGGGCTGAACACTACCTTATCAGAAGACGAGAGACTTACAGAGATCTCACAAGGGGAGAGGAGATTCCGGAGTTTTTAAAATAGATTCGTTGGCTGATAAGGAAAAATTTTTGATCTTAACTCAGCTGTAAGACTCACTAACACTGCCTGTATTTAACGGGACAATCTTTTAGACTTCAGGAAAAGGGACAATGAAGATCAGCTTTACAAAAATGCACGGTCTTGGCAATGACTTTGTGCTGATTGACACCTTAAAGCAGCCCTTTATAAATGAACTGAATGATGAAGAACTGTCTAACCTATCAGTAAGGCTCTGCAGAAGAAGGTTCGGCATCGGTGCAGATCAGCTGTTACTGCTGTGTCCCTCCCAGAAGGCTGCCTTCAGGATGAGGATTTTCAATGCCGATGGCTCAGAGGTTCAGATGTGTGGTAACGGAATACGCTGTCTTGCAAAGTATGTCTGGGATCAGGGCTTAAGCAAGGACAAAATTCTTGATGTAGAGACCATGGCAGGGATAATAAGGCCAGAGGCAAGAGATGGACTTATACGGGTTGATATGGGTGTGCCGGAGTTTCGACCAGAGAGGATTCCTTTAAGGAGTGATACTGTTGATGATATTGCTTTAGAGGTAAAGGATAGGGTACTCAAACTCTCCTGCGTATCCATGGGAAATCCCCATGCAGTGATTATTGTTGATTCCGTTGATGATTTCCCTGTGGATATCTATGGTCCGTTGATAGAGAGAAACGAGATCTTTCCGGAGAGGACAAATGTTGAGTTTGTAGAGGTGTTAAACAGGAGTGAGATAAAGATGCGTGTCTGGGAGCGGGGCGCAGGAGAAACCCTTGCCTGTGGCACGGGAGCAACAGCCTCTGGTGTTATAACAGCAAAAAAGGGATTGACCGACAGAAACGTCCATGTCCATCTCCTTGGAGGTGACCTGATAATTGAGTGGGAGGACAGCGGACGTGTGTATATGACTGGTCCGGCAGAGACTGTATTTGAAGGAGTGATTTCTGTTTAAGGAGATTTGCGTAGATGGGCTGCGAAAAAAGGAGAGCTCCAAGAAGGCCTGTGGACATAAAAATACGCTATTCTGTTACTGATATGGAACTCGGGCTTGCTACAAGTGTTGAGGCAGATGGTAAGATTATAGATATCTCTGAGTATGGTTTTGGACTGGTAACGGACTATCCCCTTCGGCGCGGACATGTAATAACCATAAAAGGCGGTGGTAAAAACGGGATTCCTTCTTACGGAATGGTGAAGTGGACAGCCACGGTTAATGGCTCCTTCAGAGCAGGGCTCGGATATAGCTATCATGACTGATAATTCTATAAAGCAAAATATCTTAAAACAATGGAGGTAACTATGTTTAAGGGTTCGATAGTTGCAATTGTTACACCCTTTAAGGATGGGAAGGTGGATGAAAAGGCATTTTCCGAACTGATAGAGTGGCATATCTCAGAGGGAACAAATGCAATAGTGCCCTGCGGTACTACAGGCGAGTCTGCCACCCTTGAGTATGAGGAGCACTACAGAGTGATTCAGATTGCTATTGAAGTGGTAAATAAAAGGGTGCCTGTTATTGCAGGAACAGGTGCAAATTCAACGGATGAGACGATAATGATGACCAAGAAGGCAAAGGAACTCGGTGCAGACGGTGCCCTTTTGGTTGCTCCTTACTATAACAAGCCCACTCAGGAGGGGCTGTACAGGCATTACAAGGCTGTGGCAGAGGCGGTTGATCTTCCCCTTGTGCTTTATAATGTTCCAGGCAGAACGGCAGTAAATATCTCTCCTCAGACAGTGGCCCGCCTTGCAGAGATAGAGAATATTGTGGCCATCAAAGAGGCATCTGCCAATATGAGGCAGGTAAGTGATATCATCAGGCTTTGCGGTGACAGCATAACGGTACTGTCTGGAGATGACTTTACCACTTTCCCGATTATGATGCTTGGCGGAAAGGGAGTGATATCTGTTGCAGCTAATGTAATGCCAAAGTCGGTTGCCCAGCTCTGCAGCCTGTGTGAAAAGGGAGAGATTGAGGAGGCAAGGAGGCTGCATTATTACCTTGAGCCACTGAATGCCTCTATGTTCATCGAGACAAATCCTATCCCTGTGAAAACAGCCCTGGCACTGATGGGTAAGATTCAGGAGGAGTTTCGTCTGCCCCTGTGTGAGATGGCCCCTGAGAACAAGGCAAAGCTCAAAGAGACTCTTTCATCGTATAACCTGATTTAAAAGAGGTTTAGTGTATCAGGCAGTGAGGCAGGCCAGAATGGCCTGCCTCACTGATTTATTGCATAGTTCTGAGAAACGGTTTCATTGCAAGCACCTGCCATTGTTACAGCAAAGCGCCGCAATTCCTCGTTAAAAGAATCTGATGATATTATAGTATGTATCCCTCTGTGCAGGTTTGAATCCCGCTGCCCGGATGGCATTGATTATGTCCTCTTTACTGACCCTGTAGCTTACGCCTGCTGCCCTTACCACGTTCTCCTCAAGCATTGTTGAGCCGAAGTCATTTGCACCGAAGCGGAGGGCTACCTGAGCGACCTTCAATCCCTGTGTAACCCAGGATGCCTGTATATTCTCAATATTGTCAAGATACAGGCGTGACAGGGCCAGCACCTTCAGGTAGTCAACGGCTGTGGCAAGGTTAGGTTTGAGTGCTGCCTTTTCTGTCTCGGTGTTGATACTGTTTCCTATTTCCGTGTTCAACGGCTGGAATGTCCATGGAATAAATGCGGTAAAACCGCCTGTGCGGTCCTGTAGTGATCTTATTTCATCAAGGTGTGCAACGATATCCTCATTCCTTTCAAGGGCACCGAACATCATGGTAGCTGTTGTCCTCATTCCTATCCGATGGGCCTCCTCCATCACCTCAATCCACTCTCTTGTGCGTATCTTCTTTGGGCTCATAACCTCCCTGACTCGATCCGAGAGTATTTCTGCTCCGCCTCCAGGGATAGAATCAAGCCCAGCCTCTTTAAGTGTCAGGAGGGTCTCCCTTACCGAGAGTCCAGTCTTTTTTGCTATGTACTGGATCTCAGGTGGGGAGAAGCCATGGACATTTATCTGGAATCTCTCTTTGATGGCCCTGAGCATGTCTGTGTAGAAGTCCAGATCCAGGTCAGGATGCAGTCCGCCCTGGATCAATATCTGTGTGCCTCCCTGCTCAATGGTTTCCTCTATTTTACGGAAGAGTTCATCCTTTGCAAGCAGATAGGCGTCAGGGGCATCCTTGTCTCTGTAAAAGGCACAGAATCGGCACTGATTGATACAGACATTCGTGTAGTTTATATTTCTGTCAACCACAAAGGTGACCACACCTTCGGGGTGGAGGGCCTTCCTTATCCTGTCAGCCTCAGCTCCGAGAGTAACTACGTCAGAGCCTTTTAACAGCTCAAGGGCCTCTTTTTTATCAAGACGTTTTGTACTCATGGCATACATGGGTTTTCTATTCTACCATATATTACAAGTCTGACAGTAAATATTGATATGCTCCCCAAAGATGAGACAGGAGTAATGTTAGTCATCACCTTCCCAGGACAGTACAATAATGAAGAGCAGTGTCTTTTCTTACTCACTTACAATGGCAAGGATTATCTCTATCACGATCAGCAGGAATATGCCCAGTTCAAGAAGATGGCCTCTCTTTGTGGATATCTCATCATAAAGCATCTTGTATGTGTTGGTAACAACGCGCAGTTTTTCATTAATGCTCTCTTCCCAGTCCTTGCTTCTCAGGAGTTCCATAGCTGTCCGGTATATCCTGGCATAATAGACATCTTCGGTAACCTTAAGTGCATTGTTGACCCTCTCTGTCACCTCGGTAAGATCTGTAACGGTTTCTGTTATATCCCTGGCTAGCCTTTCATATTCCCTGAGCTTGAAGATGGAGACCCCTCCTCTTCTGGAAAGCTCCTTGTACATCCAGTTCAGTTCCCTGTCAAGAACATGGTCGTAGTATCTGAGTTCCAGTATCTGGGCATTTGCGAACTCCAGGATGTCAATTATGTCGGAGTCCCCCTTCGGCTCGATAATAAAGGCGTTATCAAGGTGTACTATCACAAGGTCATCAGGATAATAACTGAAACGATGCTTCAGTGTCTCCTCCCTTGTGTATGAGCTTACAGGCCGTGTTTCGTAAAGGAGGAGTTTTGAAGGATCATAGGTCTGCAAAAATTCAGTGGCAGAAATCTTTTCACTTAGCTTTTCTATGTAAAATATCATATAGTCTTCAACAAAGTCCTCCTTAATATCGGGCTCAACAATTGCATCCTGAAAGGTCTTTATAAGATGTTGTATATGCTCAAGGGCTACGATATCTATTGATTCGTCCGTGTCCAGTATCTTGGCCATCTCTTCAAGTTCCTTGAAGGTGGTGTTTTCTGGAAGATGAAGATACAGTGCAAGTGATATGATACCGAAATCATATGCCTTTGCCACTGCGGTAACTGACAGTTGTTTCTGTAGTAGCTCCTTTGTAAAGCCCTTCAGCTCAAGACAGACAGGAGGATTGGTAAACTCAAGGGCCTTCATATAGGGATAGCGGGAGAGCCTTAGCCTCCTTGCGCCCTCCTTTGCCATGGTTTCCAGCCTGTAGAGGTCTATTTCAGAGGCTACCTCAAAGAGCCTGTATATTATGATTCTTCCCTTTTTTATGGATAACATGTAATCTCCTTCTGAATTCCAGAACTCATCTGTATCATAAGCCGGGGATGAGCAGGCCATGGATACCAGTGTACAGGATTGTCTGCATGCTGAAGGAGATAGGGGCTTTTCTCATACTTCAAACGATGCATTCAATAACCTTCAAATCCATGATAGCCTCTTGTTATAATACCTTCAGTAGAGGCTTCGTCAAGGATCATCTGTGCAATGGTTTTACGATAACGCTGATAGTATCTCAGGTGATCGCGGAGTGCTTTCTCAAGGTCTGCCACCTCTCTGTAAAAGGGGGTTCTGTCCAGACGGACCTTGATATTGTCACCGTGGAGTGATTCAAACCTCCAGCATCCTTTAAATTCCTGTGTGCCACGGGTTGGACTCTCCATGGTGCCGGGAAGTCCGTAAAATCTGCAGGCTAATGGTCGCCACCTGTAGAGGATACATTTGGAGTCATTGTTCAGGGGACAGAGCATTTTCAGATTTTCCTCTGGACGGGAGGTTGTTGAGTATGCCTTGTTATATGCCTTTGACCTTTCGATTATCTCATTGCGGGTTTCCTCCGGAAGGGTCCTGAATCCCTCTGCCAGGTATATATGCTCGATGAGGGTGAAGTGCAGGAAGACATTATTGCAGCAAAGGTCAGGACAGCCTTCACAGCTGAAATCGCCGTATTCTCTGGCAAGCTCCTGATAAGCGTTATCTATCTTCTGATAAATTCTATTAAGCCTGTCAGTATATTCCGAGGCATCAATGAGCATTGAGGCCTTCTTTAGCTCAGGAGATTCCTGTCAAGAAGCATCTCTGCAATTGTCTTATTGAATTTCATGAGATAGTCCATACTGCGTCTTACCTCGCTTTCCAGTGTGGCTATCCGGGTATAGAAAGGGGTTCTGTCTATGATCTGAGTTCTTTCCTTATGGTTCGTTGCTTCAAATCTCTTGCAGCCACTGAAAGGCTGTTTGCCTTTGGTTGGATGGTTTAACTCTCCCGGGAGCCCGTGGATTCTGCAGATTAAAGGACGATACTCATAAATCTTGCAAAGTCCGTCAAAATTCAGGGGGCACATTAATTTGATCTGCTCCTCTTTTCCACGGTAGCGGTTGAGGGTCTTTACATACTCCTCAGCCTTGCCAAGTGCCTCCTCTTTGAGGGGCTCGGGAAGGGTGTCAAAGCCTTCTAATACACCAAAATACTCTATCAGGGTATGATGATAAAAGACTGTGTTACAACAGTTTTCCTGGCAGCCTTCACAGCTGAACCCGTAGTATTCAGCTGCCGAAGAGTAGGCTGAATCAATCTCGTGGTAAATCTCGTATAGCCTGTCAAGATATTGTGATATATCTAACTCCATTGTGCTTTCCATCTGCTACCTCCTGGAAATCAAAATAACCTCTTTAAGGATAAGTATATTCTAAATTATAACTCAAAAATGCCTGCCAAATACACCACCCCAAATTACAGACTGACTCGTTTATCAGACAGTGGGCAATGACTGCTACAGGTTCCCTTGCAATCTGTTATTGCTGTGAAGCAGCCAATTTCCTGTTTACATAATACTGCTGAATAATGCTCAGAATATTACTCACGAGCCAGTAGAGCACAAGTCCGGAGGGGAAGTTAAGGAATAGAAAAGTGAATATTATTGGTAAATAGTTCATAATCTTTTGCTGCTGGGTATCAGCAGTTGATGGAGTCATCTTTTGCTGAATATACATAGTGATGCCCATTACAATCGGCAGAATGTAATAAGGGTCCTTCTCAGAAAGGTCTTTTATCCATAACATGAATGGAGCTCCCCTGAGTTCTATGGCAATTAGAAGAACCTTATAAAGGGCAAAAAAGACCGGTATCTGGACAAGCATGGGCAGACACCCGCTCATTGGATTTACTTTGTACTTCTTGTAAAGTTCCATCATCTCTTTCTGCATTCTCTGGGGATCTTTTTTGTATTTTTGCCTGATCTCATTCATCTTCGGCTGAAGTGCCTGAAGCTTCTTCATGGATTTCTGTCCCTTGCTGATCAGGGGAATAAAGGGAATACGAAGTATGATGGTCAATAGAATTATTGCCCATCCGTAATTGCCTGTGAGTTTGTAAAGCTGTTTGAGTATCCAGAAGATTGGACGTGCAATGATCGAGAAGAAGCCAAAATCAACAATATACTCCAGTCCTACTCCAAGCTGTTTTAATCTGTCATGCTCTTTAGGTCCAACATAAAGTATATAGCTGTTTTCTCCGGCAGGAAGGTTCAGAGCTACTATCACATCGGAGCTATCAGCCCGATAAACCTTGGCAGTAGCCTCTTTTAGTGGAACAATGGATGCAAAGAAGTACTTGTCCTCCTGGGCTACCCACCTCAGGCCTTCCGAATATACCTCCGGTGTCTTAAGCTTGTCAGGCTTTATCTCTATTCTGTCAGCATCCTTAAGGATTACCGGACCGGTATGTCCGCCGTAGCCTCCTGCGCCGGAGATGCCGAATCCGGTTCCAAGGGTAAGCCAGTAGTTGTTTCTTCCCTGTACCATTTCCTTTACATCAACCCTGTAGTCGTTGCCATAAAAGGTATAAGTCCTTTTGACAAGTAAATCACCACTATGATAAACAAATGTTATTGTCTCCTTCTGATCAGCGCTGTTTAAAACAATAGAATCTATCTGGTTGACGAGGGCGAAATTTACCCTGCCAAGGCTGAACTCATCATTAAATCCAATGGCAAGAGCCGGCACTCTCCTGTCCGGTCTCTGGAGGAAAACCTCTTCACCGTTGTCATCAAGATATTTCTTTAGCTGCCACAGTTTTATGGTTGCCCCTCTTGTGGATAGCACGGCCTTGTAAAGAGGTGTCTCTACCGTAATTTCTCGCTCCTTACCATCGTCAGGTGTGGCAGGAAGAATGGCTTTTTCATTTTCTTTTAACAGGGGCTTTTCTGCAGAGACGGTTTTCTGCTCTTGCTCTGTTTTTGCCACTTTCTCCGTTGGTGGTGGAGGAGGTGGAGGAGCGAAGAAATATTGATATCCCAACAGAACCAAAAGTGATAGAACTATGGCAAGTAATGCCTTTTTCTCGAAACCTTCTTCCATTTTCACCTCACAGGGTCATATCCACCCGGATGGAACGGGTGACATTTGAGAATTCGCTTAAGTGCCAGAAATCCGCCTTTTAGAATTCCATATCGATTTATTGCCTCTATAGAGTATTCGGAACATGTCGGCATGAACCTACAGCTTCTTGGAAACAGTGGAGAGACCACAGCCTGGTAAATTTTTATTATATAGATAGCAACACTTTTCATTATGTTGATCTCAGGGCCTCTGTAACAACAGGCAGAATTTCGGTTGTCTTTGCGTTAACAGCCTTTTTGCGAGCTACAATAATTATGTCCTTCCCCTTTAAAGTTATGTGGCCCTCTTTGATGGAGAGCCTTATTGCCTCTTTTAAGATACGTCTCACACGGTTTCTGACAACCGCCTTGCCAATCCCTTTGCCTGCAATCACTGCTGTCCTTAAAGTGCCAAGGTCATTGTCCGAGACATAAAGGACAAAGTAGGGTGTAACAATCTTTTTTCCTCTGGCAAAGAGGTTCTGGATGTCAGACTTGCGCCTTAGACTGTCAATCTTTTGCGTCCTTTTGCGCGTCTTCTTTTGAGTACCCTGCGGCCCCCTTTTGTCCTTTTTCTCTTCAGAAAGCCATGGGTTCTCTTTCTCTTAATTCTGTGTGGATGGTATGTTGTGTACGCTCCCATTGTTACGCACTCCTTTTAAGTCGGATTACAGTCTAAAAGTATAAAAACTTTCGGGTGATTAAGTCAACATTTCCTGTCTGTTCCAAGCATATCTGTTTGACTTTCGGACATGGTGTGGTATAGTTTATAAAAAGAAGAGGCATATCTTGAATATGAGTTCAAATCAGTATCACCCCTCGGATACAGAGTCATTTCAAATACGGGATATGAGAGAAGATGACCTGCCCCAGGTCATTGAGATAGAACATATCTCTTTCAGTACCCCCTGGTCCGAGGAGTCCTTTCTAACAGAGATAAGCAATCCACTATCGCTTTGTCTGGTTGCAACAAAAGGTTCATTGATAATAGGATACATCTGCGGCGGATATGTCATGGATGAGGGGCACATTCTTGATCTTGCGGTCAGACCGGAGTTTCGTCGTAGGGGAGTTGCCAAGAGGCTGGTCAGACATATGTTGGGAAAGCTCTACCTTTGTGGTTGCAAGGAGGTCTTTCTGGAGGTGCGGGCATCTAATATGGCTGCGCGAAATTTGTATGAATCCCTTGGTTTCAGGATGGCTGGGCTCAGGAGGGGGTATTATATCCGTCCGAAAGAGGATGCAGCCATTATGAAGTTTGTCTTCTGAGGTGGTTTATTCCTTCAGTGCTTCCAAAAGCTTTAGAACGAGGGCCCTTTTCTGTCTGTCTTTTACTTTGCGGAAGAGATTGATGAGCCTTTTTTCCTGCATATTCAGGGCACCGTAAATCCCCGGAACCTCTTCGACTCTCTCAAGGTTCGGGCTCTCTTCTGTGATAAGAAGATTCGAGACAGGTATTTTCAGGGCTTCCGCGATATCATAAATACGGCTGAAGGGAATGTCATCCTTGCCCGATTCGTATTTCTGAACCTGCTGGTAGGTAACGCCGATTCGCTCTGCCAGCTTCATCTGGGACAGCCCCTTACTCCTCCTGGCAGCCCTGATAAGCTGCCCTGTCATGGCTTTTCTCTTCTGTCTGATTTCATCCATACCGAGGCCCTCAAAAAATCTTTATTAGCATGTAGCAACTGAATTTTATTTGTCTATAAATCAGAGATTGCTATCTTGACATATACAATCAGAAGTTGTATATTGTAATATGCAAGTATTGGTAGTTGATGATGATCCTGCTATCCGCCAATTAATTAAGGATATATTTATGCACCTTGGCCATAACGTAAAAGAGGCATCCACAGTGGAAGAGGCTTTTGCCATAATAGAGAACAATCACATTGATCTCACCTTTGTCGATTTTATCATTTCAGAAGGAGTAGGAACCGACATCGTACGTCACATCAAGAGGGTTAAACCAGACACACTGATTATAGGTATAAGCGCCTTAAATAAAAAGAAGAGCTTCTATGATGCCGGAGCAGATAATTTTATACAGAAGCCTTTCAGTATAAAGGAGATATTATGCATAGTAGAAGAACTGTAATGCTTTTCTCACCTGCTCAGCACTATGGGCCTCAACTGTGAAGATAATATTCTCATTCTCAGGATCTATTCTATCGAATAGGGCATTGAAGTCAAACCTGCCTTCTCCCGGGGCGCAGTGTTGGTCAGCAGTGCCATCATTGTCATGGATATGGAGTTCAAAAATATAAGAACCTATTGCATCCAGCCATTCATCCAGGGAAACACTTGAGAAGAGATTAAAATGTCCCGTGTCAAAGCAGATACCAAAGTGGTCCGTATGCATCCTCTCCATAAGCAGTCTGAGGTTTTCGGGATTGTCCTCAAAGATATTCTCAATGGCTATCCTTATTCCTCGTGATTCAGCCTCTTTTACAATAATCTCCCATGTCTTCAGGCTTGCATCCAGCCATACATCAATTTTATGGTCATATTTCCACTTGTCATAACCTGAGTGGAAGACTAGCACTCTTGTAGGAACCGCTTCAGCAAGGGATAGTGTCTGTTTGTATCTCTTTATAGTGACCTCTCGAACCAGGGGGTCGATTGCACCGGGAGACAGGTCCATAAAGGGCCCGTGTATGGTTAGAGAAGGGGTGTAGCTGAATCTGGAGATCTCCTCTGAGAATCTCTGTGGTGATACCTCTTCCAGTGCAAAGGCATCAAAATAGACCTCCAGATTCAGTTTGAAGAAGTCAATATCGTCTCTATGCTCTTCAATCCTGTTAAAAGGGATATGGAAATGCAGGTTTTCAAACCTTGGTCTTTTCAGTTTTCTTATCTCCTTTTGAGTCTTTCGATTCTCCCGAGGCCTTTTTTTCAGCCTCCATTGCCTTTTTCCTCTCAGGTGAAGGATAGTCTGTCACATACCATCCGCTTCCCTTAAGCACGAAAGAGCTATGAGATATTAGCTTCTTCAGTTCCCCACCGCACTCCGGGCATGTAGACAGGGGGGCATCGCTGAATTTCTGAACAACTTCAAGCTCCTTTTCGCAACTCAGGCACCTGTACTCATAAATTGGCACTACCTATCACCTCCCTGTTAAAAACTTACACTCTGTCTTTCAAGTAGCATTTCACCAAGAAAGCTTCCCGGCTTTATTTCGGCATTTTTTATTAGCTCCGCATCCTCAAGCCCGTAAGGCTTTACACATGATGCGCAGACATAGAA